>JBDSZF010000138.1:0-5767 GCA_039925285.1 Polaromonas sp. | reverse complement strand
TGCTGGTGTGGGCATCCATCCTTGTTTTGCTGCTGACCGGCCTGCTCATGCTGCTGGCCGTCGGCATGAAAAATGCGCCTGTCGGCTGGCATGCCATGCTGGGGATTGGCCTCGTGATGTTCGCACTTTTCGGCCATCTTTACTTTGGCCCTTTCCGCCGCCTGAAACAGGCCGTCAGCGCAGCCAACTGGCCCGAAGGCGGGCGGCGCATCGGGCAGATTGCGCCACTGGCACGCACCACCCTGGGACTGGGCGTGCTGGCGATTGCCGCCGTATTTTTTATGACCTGACTGATATTGTTGCGTTCATACAACGTAGATCATGGGATGGGGTAAAAGCCAGAAATTGGCCGGCCTGTTCAAGCGCCGTGAAGAGGCCCTGCCCTCGCGCGAATCCCTGGCGACCCGCTGATCACGTCCGACAATCACGTCCAAAAAACGACTTACTTTTACCCACTTCTGCCCATGCCCATGACCCCCTCACCCGCCAGCGCCCTGCCCGATACGCCCTGCTACCTCAATGGCGACTTCAGCACGCTCAGGGACGCCAAGATCAGCGTACTCGATCGCGGCTTCATCTTTGGCGACGGCGTCTATGAAGTCGTTCCCGCCTACGCCGGCAAGCTGTTCCGCTTCGAGCAGCACATGGCGCGCCTCGACCGCAGCCTGGCCGAGCTGCGCATCGCCAACCCGCTGACACACGGCCAGTGGCAGGGCATCGCTCTTAAATTAATAGCTGACCATGCCCATGCAACGGGCGCAGGGTACCAAAAAGGCAATCAGCTGATCTACATCCAGCTGACGCGCGGCGTGGCCCTGCGCGACCACCCGATGCTGCCCGGCTTGACGCCCACCGTGTTCATCATGGTCAACCCGATGAAACTGCCCAGCGAGCAGCAGCGCGCGCAAGGCGTGGCCTGTGTCAGCGCCGGCGATTTCCGCTGGGAAAAGGCGCATATCAAGAGCACCAGCCTGCTGGGCGCGGTGTTCTCGCGCCAGATCAGCGTGGACGCCGGCGCGCTAGAGACCGTGATGTTCCGGGGCGATGCCTTAAGCGAAGCGGCCGCGAGCAACGTCTGGGTCGTCAAGCACGGCAAGGTGATGGGGCCGCCCAAGGATAATCTGGTGCTCGAAGGCATCCGCTACGGCCTGATCGAGGAAATCTGCCGTGCGGCCGGGATTGATTTTGAGCTGCGCCGCATTTCCCGCGCCGAAGTGCTGGCCGCCGACGAGTTGCTGCTGTCATCGGCCACCAAGGAAATCCTCCCCATCACGCTGCTGGACGGCCAGCCCGTCGGCAGCGGTAAACCCGGCAACGTCTTTGCAAGGCTGTACGCCGCCTACCAGCAAGCCAAACAGGAACCATCGACATGAGCGCCGACAACGAAAACACACCGCAGAACCTGCCAGAAGCCGAAGCCCGCAAGGACTCGCTGATTGAATACCCGTCGCTGTTTCCGATCAAGGTCATGGGCATCAAGGCCGAGGGATATGTCCACGCGATCACCCAGATTGCCCATCAGTTCGACCCGAGCTTTGACGCGGCCACCATCGAGCTGCGCGAAAGCAAGGGCGGCAAGTACCTGGGCGTGACCATCACCGTGACCGCCACCAGCCGCGAGCAGCTCGACGAGCTGTACCGCACGCTGTCCACGCACCCGATGGTCAAAGTCGTTCTGTAAAACGCTTCTGACCGGGCCTTGGCGGGTCCGGCGCACGTTACGCTATGAGGCTTTCCTGCTTCCCCCTTTTCCTCACTCCGCATGAATGACTTTTTTGACTACAACCTGCGCCATCCGCTGCCGCAGAAAAGCCAGCGCCTGAGCGAGGCGCAATGCGACGAGCTGTTCAGTCTGTTTGACGACCCCAGCCTGCCCGCCACCACCCTGTCGGCCGAAATGGCCGACGGCTACCTCACCGCCTGCGTCGTCGGCCCCACGCCGGTACCCGCCCACGAGTGGATGGAGGGCATTTTCGGCCAGCCCGAACTGCCCGTTTTCGACCATCCCGGGCATCAACGACGCCTGCTGGAATTGCTGCAGCGCCGGCACCGGGACATCACCACCGCCACGTCCATTGACCTCAAAGACATCACGAAAGACAGCATGTTCGTGCCCTTGAGAGGCGAGGTGCCAGCCGATGAAATCATCAGCCCCTATCAGCTGGATAAAAAAGGCCACCGCAAAGGCGAGTGGGATGGCAAGGACTGGGCTGAAGGTTTTCGGCGCGCCATGGTGGAAGACCCGCTGTGGAAGGTCCTGATTTACGACCGCGAGTCCGCGGTCCTGCTCGTGCCGGTCATGATTTACCAGCAAGGCTACAACCCCGACAAACGCGAAGTCCAGATCGAACAGCAACCCGATCTTTTCGCCCAACTCATCGTCTGCGTCAGCAAAATCCGCAAGTTCTGGAGCAGCTACAGGCCTGGCGGCACATTCGCCCCCTTGGTACGCGACGCCCAAAAAGTCGGCCGTAACGACCCCTGCCCTTGCGGCAGCGGCAAAAAATACAAGAAGTGCTGCGGCGCCTGATCGATGCCGACACTCGACTGGCTCAACCGCGCCCAGGCCTTCACCACCGCTGCCCTACCGGCGGTTGCAAGAATTGTCGGTTCATGCCGCCGCCCCCCCACCCCGTCCTGTTGCCGTGGAAGCAAGGCCGGCTCAAGCCGAACTGATCGAAGCCCAGGCGGAAACCAGCAGCACCGCCCGACCGGCCACGCACGGCAACCTGCTGATCGAGGGCGACACCTCGAAGCCATCAAGGCGCTGCTGCCGTTTTACCGCGGGCAGGTCAAATGCCTCTTCATCGGCCCGCCCTGCAACACGAAAAGCGCGTTCGAGCATTACGACGACAACCTCGAACATGCGCAGTGGCTCAGCATGATGCTGCCGCGCCTGCAACAAGTCATTGACGGCGAACAGGGCGGCATCAGCAAGGCGCTGAACTGGCAGGGCGACGGCGGCTTTCGCTTCATGACGCCGGGCGCGCGCAGTCAAGGCTTTCTGGAGCTGATGTATGGCCGCACCGATGCCCAGCTGACGCATGACGCGGCCTGGACCTTCGAGTTCCAAAAAGGGCGCTACCCGGTCCGGCAGGCTTATAACGGGCGCTGGGACTTTCGGAAACACTATTACCCGCAGATTGCCAAGTTGAAGTCTGAAGGCGAGGAATTTGAATGCGCCAAGGCGCTAGAGCAGAATCGCCCTGACTGGCAACAGCCCGCACTCCCCCATGTACCTCGTATTTGTTTCCTTGAAGTTCTTGCTGGTCAGGGTGATTCCGCTCTAGACCGCGAGAGCGCGGTGAAACACTGGGCGCGCAATCTGGAGCAATTGCCGGAATTCGCCTTCTGGCCATCGACTATTTTTACCCGG
Source organism: Polaromonas sp. (assembly GCA_039925285.1). GTDB lineage: Bacteria > Pseudomonadota > Gammaproteobacteria > Burkholderiales > Burkholderiaceae_C > Polaromonas. The sequence goes on along the minus strand of JBDSZF010000138.1, from coordinate 2,391 downwards.
ACTTTGTGGCCGAGCTTAATGATGGGCGGCTGCGGGTGGTCGAATACAAGGGCGATGGCTACGCGACCAACAACGATTCACGCGACAAGCGCCTGGTCGGCGACCGTTGGAAGCAAACCACGGGGCAGCGCTTTGTGATGGTCGAAAAGATGCTCAACGCAATGGCCATGGCAGCCCAAATCCGGGCGGCCGTGACGTCTTGACGCAGCTAAAACGGGCAAAGAACCATGAAACTCACCAACCTGGGCCAGGTCGATTACCTGCCCACCTACCAGGCGATGCAGGACTTCACCGCTGCACGCGATGAAACCACGCCCGATACGCTATGGATTTGCGAGCACCATGCGGTTTATACGCAAGGGCTGGCAGGCAAAATCGATCACATCCTGAACCCCGGCAGCATTCCGGTGGTGCAGACCAACCGCGGCGGCCAGGTCACCTTTCACGGCCCGGGCCAGGTCATGGCGTATCCGCTGATCGACCTCAAGCGGGCGGGCTATTTCATCAAGGAATATGTCTACCGCATCGAGGAGTCCGTGATCAGGACGCTGACGCATTTTGGCGTGACGGGGCACCGCGTGGCCGGATCACCGGGTATTTATGTGCGCATGGATGATCCGTTTTCACACGCGGCGCTGAGCGGCCCGGTCCATCCGGCCGACCCGTTTCGCGGCCTCGGCAAAATTGCCGCGCTGGGCATCAAGGTGAGCCGGCACTGCACTTACCATGGCGTCGCCTTCAATGTCGCGATGGACCTGGAACCCTTCTCACGCATCAACCCTTGTGGTTACGCAGGACTCAGGACCACAGACCTTTCTACAATCGGCGTCTCGGCCAGCTGGCAGGAAGCGGCAGATGTACTGAGCCAAAAGCTCGCAGCCCACCTGGCGCCCTAAACCCGACCAAAACACCCAACACACCATGACCACTCCAGAAGCCACCCCTACCGTCAACCCTGTTGTCCGCGACGTTCAAAGCGTGGCGGACTACAACCCGCTGGCCAAGCAAAAAGCGGCCGCCAAGCTGTCGCGCATTCCGGTCAAGGTCGAGCGCGCCGAGGTGCTGAAAAAGCCCGAGTGGATTCGCGTCAAGGCCGGCAGCCCGAGCACCCGGTTTTACGAGATCAAGCAGATCCTGCGCGAAAACAAGCTCAACACGGTGTGCGAGGAAGCCAGTTGCCCGAACATCGGCGAATGCTTCGGCAAGGGAACGGCGACCTTCATGATCATGGGCGACAAGTGCACGCGGCGCTGCCCGTTCTGCGATGTCGGCCATGGCCGGCCTGACCCGCTGGACGTGAATGAGCCTTTGAACCTCGCTAAAACGATTGCCGCACTGAAGCTCAAATACGTCGTCATCACCAGCGTGGACCGCGACGACCTGCGCGACGGCGGCAGCGGCCATTTCGTCGAATGCATCCAGCGCATTCGCGAACTCTCGCCCGGCACGACGATTGAAGTGCTGGTGCCCGACTTTCGCGGCCGCGATGACCGCGCACTGGAAATCCTGAAAGCGTCGCCGCCCGACGTGATGAACCACAACCTGGAAACCGCGCCGCGCCTGTACAAGGAAGCGCGTCCCGGCTCGGACTACCAGTTCAGTTTGAACCTGCTGAAGAAGTTCAAGGCACTGCACCCGAACGTGCCGACCAAGAGCGGCATCATGGTCGGCCTGGGCGAGACCGACGAGGAAATCCTGCAGGTGATGCAGGACATGCGCGACCACGGCATCAACATGCTGACCATCGGCCAGTACCTGGCACCCTCGCTATCCCACCTGCCGGTGCGCCGCTACGTGCACCCGGACACCTTCAGGATGTTCGAGGAAAAGGCCTACGAGATGGGTTTCAGCCACGCCGCCGTGGGCGCGATGGTGCGCTCCAGCTACCACGCTGACGTGCAGGCTGGACATGTGCTGGCGGCCGGCCCGGGCGCGTAACACCGCCTTAAAGCTACTCTTTTAATAGCTTCTCGCGCTTATGGCGCAAGCGATACAGCCGCTTTTAATGAAAAAATCCTCTTCAAAAAGCGGTGTGTGGTTCAATCCGCAGTCGCTCAAATCCTTGTCCAGCAACTGGTGTTACCTGGCGGGCGTGGCGCTCTACTACAGCGACAGCGTGCTGGACATGGATATTTCACCGATGGCTGACGGCTGGCTGGTGGAAGGCACAGTGCTCGGCGACAAGAAAAACACCTACGAAGTCAGCATCGAGATGACCCTGAGCCTCAGCGGTGAAGTCGCCGAATGGGACAGCGAATGCACCTGCCGGGCGGGGCATCAGTGCGAGCACGGCGTCGCGCTGATGTTCAATGCGGCCAATGAAGGCCTGTCGCTGCTGGCGCAGGACGCCCCGCGTACGGCCATCGCTCCTGCGCCCCCACCCAAACAACT
>JBDSZF010000137.1:0-4177 GCA_039925285.1 Polaromonas sp. | reverse complement strand
ACGCTGGTGCTGGCCATGCCGGTATCGTGGAAAGGCACCCTGCAGCAGTACGCTGGTCGCCTGCACCGTGACCACGCGACCAAGACCGATGTACGCATCGTCGACTTCGTGGACACAGGCCACCCCGCGTTGCTGCGAATGTGGGACAAGCGCCAGCGCGGTTACCGGGCAATGGGTTACCAGATTGCAGAGTCGACGATCAACTCAGCCCCGGCAAAGATGCGGCAGGGGTGTCTGGCCACCTGAAAACGGGGCGATGGCGACATGGCCTGGAGAACTCGGCACGGCCGGCCTTGCCGGCTCGGTGTGCTACTGCCTGGGCATGCGGTCCAGCTGCTCGGCAGACCTACGCAAGCCCTGGAAGATAGAGGCTGCGACTTTTTCAGGAAAGCCACTGGGCAGCTTGCTGGCGACGTTGTCGATGGCCACCGGGGTGCGTTCGAGCACCTGCCCGATCAGGTCTTCCGCATCTGGCCGCTGGAAGCACCTGGCGGCCGTGCTGTTGAAGTGCCGGCGCTGGACATCCTTGAAATGGTAGTGCTTGTTCTTGCCCAGCAGCGCCATCGCCAGCTTGGCCTTGTGCAGGGAGAACTGGCTCACGCCGCTGCCTTCAACGGGCCAGATAGACATCACATCGTACAGCGGTGTCAGCGCGTAACGGCCCTGGGGTAGCAGGCGGATACTGAAATTCTTGGCATGGCCATCGGGCGCTGCCAGCATCCAAAACAGCACTTGCGTCTTGAGCAGCGTGGCCAGGTCCTGCTCGGCCTGCAACGAGCCGCTGAGCACGCCGGCCAGGTCCGCCAGACCGGGTCCGCCATCGTTTTCATACTTCAGGTGTGATGGCACGCCCTTGACCTGACAGAAGTCCTCCTGCGGCAGTCGCATCAGCCACGTCCCGGAGGAATGCAGCCGGCGATCGAACCGCTCCACGCCGAGCACTTTCTGGCGGCCGAAGGTAAGCAGGGCGGTGCTGGCCACCGGCAGGCCATACTCGGCGAGCAAGTGCATGCACAGCCACTCGTTTTCGACCGAGGTGCTGAAGTCGGCCTTGCGCTGGCCCACGAGACCGAGCGGAAGTTTCAGGATATGGGTGGTCGGCGTCGAGCCGTGGGGACGCATCCACGCGCCGTTATGCCAGAGCAGGGCAGTCTTTTCCTGGGCGCCGGCCAGCGAAATGCGTAGCTCTTCGCCCTCGTCGAGGTTGGATAGGGGCCCGGTGCTCGTCGTCTGGATAAGAAGTTTCTCGATGTCTTCTTCACGCATCGGCGTGCCGACGATGCGGTTGATGTCAGTCGGCGTCTCGTCCACGCCGAGCAATTGGACCGCGCCCACGCAGTCCCTGCCGATGGCCTGCAGCAGGTCAAAGGCCCCGGCGCTTTGGGTTTTGAAGCGCGCAGCAAGCCGCCTGCGAATCGGTTCGCTGTCGGGCAGCAAGTTGTCGAAGAAGTTGTGTACTCGCTCGCCCCTGAGCGCCTGCTCGCCGGTGTAGGGCAGCGACAGCGACAACGGGCGTCCGCCCGCCGAGTTTATCCACTCGGTGTCGTAAGTGAATTCGATGTCGCCGCGGGTCGGAAGGGTCCATGTGCCGACGCGCTGGCCATTGGTCCACACGGACAGTGCCCGCGAATGAGATTTGCGGCCCATGATGGCCTACCACTCCGGCTCGGTAAGCGCCGCATCGCTGCGGTCGTCAGCCGGGCGCCCCCTGGTCTGCACCACCAACTCCAGTTTCAGCGCAGAGCACATGGCCAGCAACTGCGCCAGGCTGATGGAGCCCGGGTCGAGCTCCATTGCAGACATCCGGCTTTGGCTGATGCCCAGGCGGCGGGCCAGGGCGGTCTGGGACAGCCGGGCCGATTTTCGGGCTGCCTGCAGGAGCGGGCCTGCCTGGTCGGCGACGGACAGGATCTGTTTCATGCAGAGTCTTATGGTTAGGTGGACAGAATCAGAAAAATACGTATAAAACGGGTACTTGCATTTTACTTGTTTTGACGGTATTAACCAAATACCACTTTGATAGGTAATTGTTACGGGATCCTGCATCGGCCACACCTGCGCTCATGAACTGACTCATCAGGTGTCAATGATCTTGCCCCCGCAAGAGTGTTGGCGCCGAACTGTAATTGGATCTAGAGCGCCAATCTCAAAGTGATCAGGCCAACACACCGATGAGCCATAGCTGGCTGCGTAATATGATGAAGCCGGGTGGTTGGTCATTCCAGAGTCGGCACATCGCCAAAAACTGATCAATTCAGCGCTGGCGCACATAATCCTGATCCAATTTCAGCTCGGCGCGAACATCGAGACGCCAGGTCAGGCACCGTGCGTGCAGAAATTGTTAGCAAAGTTAACATAAGAATTATCGTGGAATGTCATCCCCTTAAACCAGACCGTCTTTAGGAATTATGTTCAGTGTCCCGCATCAGGCTCACTGCAGGTATCGCTGATCGCCGTGGAGGCTGCCTTGGCTGTCACGCCGTGCGCCTGGCCTGGGCAGGTTCATGCCGCCATCGCGCACCTGTTGGGACAACCCCAGCAACACGCTGATGCCCACCATCTTCTTCAGATCAGACATCGAGGCGGTCGAATACTCGCGTGTCTCGTCGTTGATGACTTCCGGCGCGCTGCTGCTTCAGGCTGTAGTGCACCTTCCACAGGTATGTGGACACCAGGACATGGCCGACTTGCTTGATGCGGCTGCCGATATAGGCAGGGCCGCAAACGAAGTAAAGCTCAGCGTCGCCACAAAATAGCCTATCGGGAGACCGTTGATGGCGCTGGCTCCTGCCCTTCAATGACATTCATCAGCTGATCGTGCCTGTTCGCATACCAGCGCAGCAGGCACTCCCGATCCCGGCACGTCGCCTCGCGCCTGCGCCACTCTTCGCTGTTCTGGCGCCGAAAGGCAGCGCCGTCAGAGGCCGCGTTTTTCGCCCGTGCGTACACCCGGCCCAGTTCGCGGTCGAGCCGGGCAAGCTCGGCATCAGAACAAATCATCTTCTCAGGCATAGAGCGCGCCTTGGCGCAGTCAAAACTCGGTCCGGGCGATGTTGCCGCGCCCGGCTCGTGCGGCGCCGGTAGAGCCGCTTGTGCGGCCTCATTGCGGCGGGCCTGCGATGGCGGCATGGAGGCTTGGGAAGGCTTTGAAGTGCCATCCTGCGCCGACCTGACCGGCTGGCCCAGCGCCTTCAGCCCTTCGGCCGCAAACCGTGACTTTTCATGGGCTTGGCCATACTTGGCCTGATAGGTCTGCAAGCTGTCGGCGTAAAGGCGTTCGGCTCGCCTGCGCAACTCGGCGCGGCTGGCTCTGGCAGAGCCGTCCTCCAAGGCGAGCCCCGCATAAAGCCAGCCCAGCTGGTACTTCGCGTCGGCGGACTCGACGGAGTCCATCCCCTTGATCTTGTCTGCCACCCGGCATGACATCAGGAAAGCCACTTCGGCGTCGCGCGGCCGGCCTGCCGCAGCGGCCTCCTTGCCCAGGACAATGAACGAGGCGATATTGCTCGCGGTCATGCCGGACAAGTCGGTCTGCAGGGTAAATTGCCCGTCTTTCCTGCTGGCGGCTGCCGCTGCCGGCTGCAAGGGACAGGCGGCCCGCTGCACGGGCGCCAGTGCTGCGCTCCGCGGCGCAGCCGTTGTCTTCAGTTGATCGGGAAAAGGCGATGAAGCAGCATGACCCAGCATCAGCAGCCATGCGCCCGCTACGGCTGCCGCCCCGCGCCCAAGCGCGGATGCAAAGATGACTCCCTGACGTTTGATGATGACCATGCCGATACCATAGCGCGGCACCGGAAGCGTGAGGGTAGGACTTCACCCATTGATCGAAAAAAGCGCTTCTTGGCAACATCAATCCGACCCCAGGCATGGGGAGGTAAGGTGAAAGCTTGGCTCAACCTGCAGCTCGGCCCTCGATGGCTTGATGCTGGCTGCATAGACACTGGCAGCAGTGACATACACTCGATGGATGAATGGGCTATCCTTTTAGCTCCACAAGAGCGACGGGCACCGGTGTGAGCAAGGTCGGGTGCTCGTTGTCTCGAATGTTGGTGTAAGTCACTGGAGTTGTTGCGGCTGATGGCTGTAGTAACCGGTAGAACCGCATTCCCCGAAATCGTGACGAGCGGCGGTTGAAGCGGAAAGTAAATTCGTCGAGATAGTAGTCCACGTGTTATGG
>JBDSZF010000136.1:0-8549 GCA_039925285.1 Polaromonas sp. | reverse complement strand
GTTTGTCCCAAAACTAAAAAGGGCACCGATACGGTGCCCTTTTTTCTCGCGATAGTTAATGCGCTCAGACTGGCAGCGGGTTGCGCAGGCGAATATGCAACTCACGCAGCTGCTTTTCATCCACCGGGCTCGGTGCATGGGTCAGCAGGCACTGCGCACGCTGGGTCTTCGGGAAGGCGATCACGTCGCGAATCGACTCGGCGCCGGTCATCATGGTCACGATGCGGTCCAGGCCGAAGGCCAGGCCGCCGTGCGGCGGTGCACCATACTGCAGGGCATCGAGCAGGAAGCCGAACTTCAGCTGGGCTTCTTCCGGGCCAATGTTCAGCGCACTGAACACCTTGCTTTGCACCTCGGCGCGGTGGATACGCACCGAGCCACCGCCCAGCTCCCAGCCATTGAGCACCATGTCATAGGCCTTGGCGATGCAGCGACCCGGATCGGTGTCCATCCAGTCTTCGTGGCCGTCCTTGGGCGCCGTGAAGGGATGGTGCACCGCGCTCCAGCGCTTGCCCTCGTCGTCATATTCAAACATCGGGAAATCAACCACCCACAGCGGCTTCCAGCCCTTGGTGAACAAGCCGGTTTTCTTGCCGAAAGCGCTGTGCCCGACCTTCAGGCGCAATGCCCCGATGCTGTCGTTCACCACTTTGGTCTTGTCGGCGCCAAAGAAAAGGATGTCGCCATTTTGTGCGCCGGTGCGCTTGAGGATTTCAGCAACGGCCGCATCGTGAATGTTCTTGACGATGGGGCTTTGCAGGCCTTCACGGCCCTTGCTGACGTCGTTGACCTTGATCCAGGCCAGGCCCTTGGCGCCGTAAATCTTGACGAATTCGGTGTAGGCATCGATTTCACTGCGGCTGATTTCAGCGCCGCCCGGTACGCGCAGGGCCACCACGCGGCCGCCCGGTGTGGTGGCAGGTGCGCTGAAGACCTTGAAGTCCACATCGGCCATGACATCGGTCAGCTCGGTGAATTCAAGGCTGACACGCAGGTCGGGCTTGTCCGAACCGTAGCGGTGCATTGCATCGGCATAAGCCATGACCGGGAACTCGCCCAGGTCGGTGTCCAGCACGGTCTTGAAAATGTTGCTGATCATGCCCTGGAACATGTCGCGGATTTCCTGCTCGCCCATGAAGGAAGTTTCGATATCGATCTGCGTGAATTCAGGCTGGCGGTCGGCGCGCAGGTCTTCGTCGCGAAAGCATTTGGTGATCTGGTAATAGCGGTCAAAACCCGCCACCATGAGCAACTGCTTGAACAGCTGCGGGCTTTGCGGCAGTGCAAAAAACTGGCCTTCATTGACGCGGCTGGGCACCAAGTAATCGCGCGCGCCTTCGGGCGTGCTCTTGGTCAGCATCGGGGTTTCAATGTCGATAAAACCGTTGGCGTCGAGGAACTTGCGCGTTTCCATCGCCACGCGGTAACGCAGCATCAGGTTGTTCTGCATGTAGGGGCGGCGCAGGTCGAGCACCCGGTGTGTCAGGCGCGTCGTTTCCGACAGGTTGTCGTCGTCGAGCTGGAACGGTGGCGTGACGCTGGCGTTCAGGACAATCAGCTCATGGCACAACACCTCGACCTGGCCGCTTTTGAGGCTGGCGTTGGCCGTGCCTTCAGGACGGGCGCGCACCACGCCCTTGACCTGCACGCAGAACTCGTTGCGCACGTCTTCTGCGACCTGGAACATGTCGGCGCGATCGGGATCGCAGACCACCTGCACGTAACCTTCACGGTCACGCAGGTCAATGAAAATCACGCCGCCATGATCGCGGCGGCGATTAACCCAGCCGCACAGGCTGACGGTCTGGCCCAACAGGCTTTCGGTCACCAGACCGCAATAGGTGGAGCGCATTTGTGCGCCTTGTTTTTCAGCAATAGCCATAAAAAATACTCGAACTTTCAGTGCCTTTGAGGCAATATTCGCCGTTTACAGGGGGGGATTGAGCGGTGGCGGCGCAGGTTTTGCGGGAACCACGACGCCCATGGAAATCACATAGGTAAGCGCCTCATCGACACTCATCTTGAGCTCAATGCACTCGGTTTTCTTGAGCATGACGAAATAGCCGCCCGTGGGATTGGGCGTTGTCGGAACATAGACGCTGAGGTAGTCGCCGAGCAGGTGGTTCACCACATCGCCGCCGGGCAGACCGGTCAGGAAGCCAATGGTCCAGACGCCTTCACGCGGCCACTGAACCAGCAAGGCCTTGCGAAAGGCATTTCCATTCTCGGAGAACAGCGTGTCAGAAACCTGTTTCACGCTCGAATAGATCGACCGCACAATCGGAATCCGGCGCAGCAAGGCATTGCCGACCAGAAGCAGTTTCTTGCCGAGAAAGTTGCTGGCCAGCGCGCCTATCAACAACACGATGCCAAACGTCAGCAGCACACCGAAGCCGGGAAGATGAAAACCCAGCAGCCTGTCCGGGTGCCAGGCGACCGGAAGGATCAGCAGCGTCTGGTCCAGCGTTCCCACAATCCAGTTAAGCACCGCCAGCGTGATGGCCAGCGGCACCAGCACCAGAAGTCCTGCCAGCAACCACCGGCGAATCGAGCTCATCATGAGGATTTGGTAGAAGCGTCGCCGCTGGTGCTCTTGTTGCTGGACGGCGCGGCAGAAGCAGCCGCTGGTGCCGGGGCTGCCGCCGTCGAAGTGCTGGCTGGTGCGGCGGCGGCTCCGGCATCAGGGGATTTGCTGCTAACGGCTGAAGCATCGGCAGACTTCGAGGCTGGCGCCCCATTATTGCCGCCGCGAAAATCCGTCACATACCAGCCGGAGCCCTTGAGCTGAAAACCGGCGGCAGTGAGTTGCTTTTTGAAGCTGGCAGCAGCGCATTGCGGACACACCGACAAGGGTGTATCCGACATTTTCTGCAGGACGTCCTTGGAAAATCCACAGGATTCGCATTTGTAAGCGTAGATTGGCATGGTGCTTGAGCTCGTTTCCGGGAGTTTTCCGCCGGCAAAGGCCAGGCGGTGCAAAGCCTTTAATTATAGAGCTTGCCCTGCGCAAGCCTCAGGGGAGGCCCAAGCCTCAGAAAAGCCGGATGCGCAGAACGATTTGCATGAAAACCAGCCCCAGCACAAAACCCAGGCCGCCGTAAATCAGGCTTTGCAGCAGTTTGTTGGTGCGCTTTTGTTCGGCGAGCAATTCACCCAGGTGGCTGTGGCTCGCTGGCGGGCCTGCCTTCAGGTACTGCGACAGCAAGCGCGGCAGCATCGGCAGCAATTTGGCATAGGCCGGCGCCTCGGCCTTGAGTTGAGCCAGCAATTTTTCAGGGCCGACCTGCTCCAGCATCCATCGTTCCAGAAAAGGTTTGGCCGTGCTCCAGAGGTCCAGGTCGGGATCCAGATCGCGCCCCAGGCCTTCAATATTGAGCAGCGTTTTTTGCAGCAGCACCAGCTGTGGCTGGATTTCCACCTGGAAGCGGCGTGACGTCTGGAACAGCCGCATGAGCACCAGTCCGAGCGAAAGCTCTTTGAGCGGGCGGTCAAACATCGGCTCGCAACAGGCGCGAATGGCGGACTCCAGTTCATCGACACGGGTGGCTGGCGGAACCCAGCCTGACTCGATATGCAGTTCGGCAACGCGCTTGTAGTCACGCTGGAAAAAGGCGCTGAAATTGTGCGCCAGGTACTCCTTGTCCACCTCGGTCAGCGTACCGACAATGCCGAAATCGAGCGAGATATAGCGGCCAAAAGTGGCTGGCTCCAGGCTGACCTGGATGTTTCCCGGATGCATGTCGGCATGAAAAAACCCGTCGCGAAACACCTGGGTAAAGAAAATGGTGACGCCGTCACGCGCCAGCTTCTTCATGTCAACACCGGCATCGCGCAAACGCTGGGTCTGGCCGACAGGCACGCCCGTCATGCGCTGCATCACCATGACATCGGGCATGCAGTAGTCCCAGTACATCTCGGGGATCAGCACCAGATTGAGGCTTTGCATGTTGCGGCGCAGTTGCGCTGCATTGGAGGCCTCGCGCAGCAAATCAAGCTCGTCATGAAGGTATTTGTCGAACTCGGCCACCACCTCGCGCGGCTTCAGGCGTTTGCCATCGCTTGACGCGCGCTCGACCCAGCCGGCCATCATGCGCATCAGCGCCAGATCTTTCCTGAAAGCCCCGAGCATATTGGGCCGCAACACCTTGACCGCCACCTCGCGGCCACCGGGCAAGGTGGCAAAGTGAACCTGGGCAATGGAGGCGCTGGCGACGGGCGTGTGTTCAAAGGACTCGAAGATGCGGTCCAGCGGCTTGCCAAATGACTTTTCAATGATCGCCACCGCCACGGCAGACGGAAATGGCGGTACCCGGTCCTGCAGACGTGCCAGCTCATCGGCAATATCGGGCGGCAGCAGGTCGCGGCGGGTCGACAAAACCTGGCCGAACTTGACAAAAATCGGACCCAGGCGCTCCAGCGCCTGCCGCAGACGTTCACCCCGGGGTGCCTTCAGATTGCGCCCGACCGACACGATGCGCGTCAGCTTGCGAATCCACGGTCTCTCAAAGCTGGACAGAACCAGTTCGTCCAGACCAAAGCGCAGCACGGTCCAGACAATGAAAACTCCCCTGAAAATCCGGCTCATGCAGATGACCTGGGAGTGGGCGGCAGGCCTCCACGGTTATCTTCATCCATGTCACGCTCGCCTGAAAGGGCGGGATCGGCCCGGGTCGATTCCCGGCTGAGTTCAGTAGCAGCGCCAGTGGCCCCATCATGGACCGGGCTGACCCGTGAAGGGGACGAGGCTGGCGCACCGGGTGCTTGGCTGCGTTCTGGCGCTGGCGTGGAAACTGTTGAAGACGTCGAGGATGGGGATGCTGACGCGGACAGCGGCCCCGTGGCCAGAAACTGCTTCAGACCTGACGCCAGCCGTCGCCCGGCGCCAGCCAGCATATGGGCTGGCGCATCACCGATCAGGCGAGACAGATCCTCTTCGGCATCCCAGCGCAGGTTTTCAGCCAGCCAGCCAATTTCGGCGGCCAGTTGCACATTGCCTTCAATCTTGACCGGAGGCGCCTTGCCGGCCAGCACCGCCTGCACGACGGCCAGCGGCGACTCGGCAGCGACCGAAAGAACGAGATCAGGCGTGGAAAAAGCCGGTGCACGATCGACAAGACCGGCCGGCGTTACTATTAAATTAATAGCAAACAGACCCCATCTCAAATGCACAACACTGCCTTTTTGGCGTAAAAGGCGATCCTGAGCCTGCTTTTCCTGCATCAGGACATGGTTGAGAAACAGTACCAGCCGCTGCTGCCCTTCATCGACCACCCAGGCGGGAGGCTGAAAACGGGCGGCGATGGACTCCAGAAAAGAAAAAGGGGACGTGTTATTCATACGTCCCCGATTTTGCAGGATAAAAGGCCGTTTCGACCCGATGCCCTTTAGTTGGCCTTTACCGGATTAACCGGCTATGGCCTGTTTTGACGTTCAGTTCACTGCAGTGCCTGGACACCTGCGACCAGCCATCCGCTGCCGCCGCTACGGGGCTTGGTCATGTTCCAGACTTCCCGGAACGGGCTGGGGCCGGCTGAAGCGTCTTCCTTGATCATGCCGGAGAACTCGACGCTGGCCATGTACAGATCACTCATTTCCTCAATGCCCAGCAACTGGGCATCGAGCATGACGACTTCGGTCTTGTTGGTCACGCCGCCGGTATGGGTTTCACGGTCTGCCAGTTGCGTCTTGATCTGCTCCAGCATGTCGTCCGTCATCATGGCGCGCAGATTCTGGATGTCAGAACGGTCCCAGGCATCCTGCAAGGTCACGAAATTGGCCTTGCAGGCCTTGAGGAAACCGTCAGCATCAAAGCCCGCAGGCACGCCCCAGGATTGCGAACCGGCCAGACCGGCGCCAATCATGGACCCGGCAGCCGCAGGTGCAGCAGCGCTGCCGTCAAAAGCCGTTGCGCTGCGCTCCCAGGGACGCGCTGAAGCGTCATTGCCCACATTGGCAGGGCTGTAGTTGCGCGGTGTCATGGCCTCGGCCGCATTGCCTGCGCCCTGAAAGGCGAAAGGCGACTGCGCTCGCGTGGCGCCCGGCGCATTGGCCGCGCCCCCCTTGAGCTTGCGCATGACGAAACCGATCACCACCATGACCACCAGCGCCAGCAAGGCAAACATGATGATCTGGCTAAAAGCCCCACCCAGGCCCAGCGACGAAGCCAGCCAGGCCAGACCCAGGCCCGCGGCCAGGCCGCCCAGCATGGCGCCCCACGGTTTTTTGGGTGCCGCAGCGGCAGCGGCGCCTGGCGCGGCAGGGGAATTGGTCGCGTTATTCGCCGGTGCCTGGCGCTGTGTCACATTGGAAGATTGCTTGCCAATGGAACTGCCGCCGCCCATCCGCTTGGCATCAGCCGCCGTGCCTGACAAGGTCAGGGTGACCGCAAACACTGCGGAAAGAATTACCTGCCAAATTTTCATATCGTCTCCTTAATCACGTTATTCACTCTAATCACAAGCGGTCACAGCCTGACGCCGAAAAACCTGTCAACACTTGATTCCAACATGCAATGCCACCACCCCGCCTGACATGTTGTGGTAATCCACATGACCGAAGCCAGTATTTTTCATAAGGGCTTTGAGCTCTTCCTGGCCCGGATGCATACGGATGGACTCGGCCAGGTACTGGTAGCTGGCATCGTCATTGGCCACCAGCTTGCCGATTTTTGGCAGCACCTTGAACGAATACCAGTCGTAAATCTTTTCGAGTGGTTTGGCTACCTTGGAAAACTCCAGCACCAGCAACTTGCCGCCGGGCTTGAGAACCCGGTTCATTTCCCGCAGGGCGTTGTCTTTGTGCGTCATGTTGCGCAGGCCGAAAGCCACGGTGACAACGTCAAAACTGCCATCGGGAAAAGGCAGGTGCTCAGCGTCGCACACCAGCGTCGGAAGATTGACCCCCGCATCAAGCAAGCGGTTGCGCCCTTCCCTGAGCATGGCTTCGTTGATGTCGGTATGCACCACGCGGCCGGTGGCACCGACCTTGGGTGCGAACGCCAGCGCCAGATCGCCGGTTCCCCCCGCGATGTCCAGCACCTGCTGGCCTTCCTTGACGTTGGCGACGAGCACGGTGTAAGCCTTCCAGGCACGGTGCAAGCCCATCGACATCAAGTCGTTCATCACATCGTATTTGGGCGCGACCGAATCGAATACGCTGCGCACGCGGCGTGCCTTGTCCTGCTCGTCAACCGATTCGAAACCAAAATGGGTAGTTGTCATAAAGAGTGAATGCTAGATGGCAAAGTGCCGATTGACAGCGACAACCCTGCGCTGACTCAGGGCATTGCCGGGTGATTGCCTGAAAAAATCAATGAAGGACGGAACGAAAAGCCCCGTCAGTGGCTGCTGCAGCCATGTCCGCCGGCGACCACCATGGGCGCGTCGCGCAGGACACCAGCCGCTTGCAGCCTGCGGTGGTAGTCGTCCCAGAGCTGGCTTTGGTCGGCGCCCAGGTGGTACAGATAGTCCCAGGTAAACAGTCCGCTCTCATGGCCGTCGGAAAACACCGGCTTGACCGCGTAATTGCCAATCGGCTCCAGCGCCACGACATTCACTTCACGCTTGCCGGTCTGCAGAACTTCCTGCCCCGGGCCGTGGCCCTGCACTTCTGCCGAGGGTGAATAGACACGCATCAATTCAAATGGAATCCTGAATTGCGCGCCGTCTGAAAAGGCAATTTCGAGAATGCGCGACTGGCTGTGAACCGTCAGCGCCACAGGGGTCGGCGACCCGGCTTGAAGACCTGCCATAAGGGCGTCTCACTTTCTGAAAAATTCGATTGAAGGCTTCAAAGCGCCATTTTTTCGGCGATCAGCCGGTTGATCTCAATACACCGCGACGCGACAGCCGCCACCTGCACCTCATCCACGGGACGCTGCGGCGCACTCCAGACCGGCGCCGGAAAGTGGCGGTCCCAGTCGAAGCGCGCAATCACATGCCAGTGCAGATGCGGCACCATGTTGCCCAGCGCCGCCAGGTTGATCTTGGCAGGCTGCAATTCGCTGCGCAGCACCTGCTCGACCTTCACAACGGCATTCATGCAGGTTTCGCGCTCTGCCGCCGAAAGGTCTGAGAACTCGGCCACATGCCGGTTCCAGACCACCCGGTAAAAGGCCGGAAAACCCGCCTCTACGGCCTGGATAACGCGCAGGGCATCGTTGCGAAACACCAGCAAGCCGCCATCGGCTTCGCACAGGGGACAAGATCGTTCCGCCATGGCTAGACCAGCACCCGCTCAATGCCGCCATGGTTGGCCAGCGCCACATACTCGGGCAGCCAGTCCTTGCCCAGGATCTGGTTGGCCATCTCGACCACGATGTAGTCGGCCTCGAGCAGGCCGTTCTGCAGGTCGTTGCCGTAACGTGTCAAGCCCTGCAGGCAGCTTGGGCAACTGGTCAGGATCTTCACGTTGCCGGTTTCGCCGACCGTGCCGGCAGCGCGCAGCTCGGCCTCGCCCTTCCTGATTTCCTCTTCCTTGCGAAAACGGATCTGCGTCGAGATGTCCGGCCGGGTCACGCCCAGCGTGCCCGATTCGCCACAGCAGCGCTC
>JBDSZF010000135.1:0-4957 GCA_039925285.1 Polaromonas sp. | reverse complement strand
GCGGTGTAGCTCGAATCGGGCGCGCGCAGAAAACCAAAACCGTCCGGGAGCACTTCCAGCACGCCATCGGCCACAATGGTTTCACCCGTTTTGGCGCGTTTTTTGATGATGGCGAACATCAGCTCCTGCTTGCGCATACGGCCAACGTTTTCGATCTCAAGGGCTTCGGCCTGCTTGAGGACTTCAGACACGTGCAGCGCCTTGAGTTCGTTTAAGTGCATGGAATGACTCCTGGCGGAGTTTATTGATTGGAAAAACGGGGGAGGTTTGAAAAGAAGCCGCTCTAGACAAGAAGGCTGACAAACCGGGAACTCGAACCTGCCGGCAGCAGCCGACGGGCGAATAAAAAGCATTATGACAGGAAATTCAGGCGGGAAAGCCGGGGATTGAGAAGCCGCCGGCTGATGCGGCCTGGAGCCAAAGCTGAGAAGGGGGCTGTGTTGAAAATGAAAAACCGGAAGAACCCTGACGGGTCTTCCGGCTCATAACGATCAGGCCAGTTGCTGGTCGATGAAGGCGATCAGCTGGGATTTGCTCAGCGCGCCCACCTTGGTGGCGGCGAGCTGGCCGTCCTTGAACAGCATCAGGGTGGGAATGCCGCGAATGCCGAACTTGGCAGGGATCTCGCGGTTCTCATCCACATTCATTTTGGCGATCTGCAGCTTGCCTTCATAGCCGGTCGCCACTTCGTCAAGAATCGGGGCAATCATTTTGCAGGGGCCGCACCATTCAGCCCAGTAATCCACCAGCACGGGGGTGGATGATTTCAGCACGTCGGCGTCAAAGGTGGCATCGGTGGTGTTTTTGATTAGTTCATTGGCCATGACGGCTCCTTGGGTCTGGTTACGATACGAAAGAGGGCTAAAGTTGCGGTTATTGTGGCAGAAACCAAGGCTCCAGGCCCTTGCGCCGCAGCTATCCTGCTGATAGTCAATTCCTTGGGCTTCGATGCCCGCCGTTTTTCTATCGCAAAAACTTTTTTCTTTTTTTATGTCACTTTCTTCTCCCGGCGAGACGGTCGATAGCGCTGCATCCCTTTCGGCCCAGTGCTGGCACCAGGCCATGCAGCGCCTGGCCGAGATCATTGCAGCGCGCGGCGTTCACCCTTCCGAGGTCGTGGTGCTGCTTCCTTATGCCCAGCTGATCCAGCAGGCGCGCCAGACCTGGGCTGAAAACGCAGGCGGCACCTTTTTTGTTCCGCGCTTTGAAACCACCATGAACTGGGCCAGCGGCCTGGGCGGAACGCTGGGCATGTTCACACCGTCGGGCGTTGATTTGCGCATGGATGTGAGCGTCGATATGCTGACGGCCGCTTCGCTGCTGGGCCAGGCCGGGCTGGCCCAGCAGCAGGATGCACTGGCCGGGCGCCTGGTCGAAGCGGCCTGGAGCCTGAGCCGCGTGGCTGCGGCGGTGTTGCCCGCCGAGCGCCAGGCCTGGAGTGAATCGGTTGCGGAGGCGCTGGGCGTCGGTCTGGACTCGCCGGTGCTGGCGCTGGAAGCCGCCGTGGGACGCATTGCGCTGGCCTGGGTCGCCGCTTCGGCCTATGCCTCGGACCGGCTGTTCCAGGCCGAGCCGGCATTGCTCGTGGTGATCGAGGGTTTTCAGGTCGAGCCGGTGACCGACGCGCTGAAAGATCATTTTGGCGAACGGGCGCTGTCGATTGCGCTGTGCCTTCCCCTGGACGGGCCGGATGCCCCCGGTGTGCCGCTGCCGTCACTGCATGCCGCGCTGGACGCTGAAGACGAAGCCGGGCGGGCTGCTGCCTGTGTGCTGGCCCACCTGGCGCAAGGCCGCAGCCCCGTCGCGCTGATTGCGCAGGACCGCCAGCTGACCCGCCGGGCGGCCGCCATGCTGGCCGAACGCGGCATTGCCATGCGCGATGAAACCGGCTGGAAGCTGTCCACCACGCGCGCTGCGGCCAGCCTGATGGGCCTGCTGCGCGCCTTGCCCTGGGACGTGTCCACCGACGCCGTGCTCGACTGGCTGAAAAACGCCCCGGCCTTTGTCGCCGGCACGGTCGTGGCGGCTGAAACTGAAGTGCGCAAATTCGGTGTCCGGGCGTGGCGTGACCTGCCGGTTTCGCCCTTGGCCACGCTGGCCGTTGCCCAGCCGCTGGCGCGTCAGGTCAATGCGCTGCGTGAAAGTCTGGGCCGCGCGCGTCCGCTCGCCGCATGGCTGCGCGGCCTGCGCGCGGCATTGCAGTCGGCCGGGCAGTGGGAGGTGCTGCTGCGTGATGAAGCGGGCCAGATGGTGCTCGATGTGCTGCGACTGCACCAGGGGGCCGATGGCGAGTTTGAAGAAGCGCCCGTCATGAAGCTCAATGAGTTCACCAGCTGGGTCAATCAGGCGCTGGAGGCGCAAACCTTTTCTCCCGAGCATCCGGCCGTCGAACAGGTGGTCATCCTGCCGCTGGCGCAGCTGCTGGGGCGGCCGATGCAGGCCGTGGTGCTGCCCGGCTGTGACGAGATCCGCCTGCCGGTGTCACCCGAACCGCCCGGCCAGTGGACCCCCAGCCAGCGTGAAATGCTCGGCTTGCCGTCCCGCGAAGCGCTTGCCCAGGTGGCAAGAAGCGCCTGGAGCTATGCGCTGCGGCTGTCGCATGTGGATCTGCTGTGGCGTAGCAGCGAAGCCGGCGAGCACCTGATGCCGAGCGGTTTTGTGCAGGAGCTGCTGTTGATGCGCAGCCTTGCGGCAGACCAGGCCAGCGACCCGCGCAGTCTTCGCGCCGTGGCTGCCCAGCCCACCCTGCGTCCCTTGCCCACCGGCGAGGCCTTGCCGGTGACGAAGCTGTCGGCCAGCAGCTATGGTGATTTGCGTTCCTGCCCCTACCGGTTTTTTGCGCTGCGCCAGCTCAAGCTGCAGGAATCCGACGAGCTGGAAAGCGAATTGGGCAAGCGCGATTTCGGCAACTGGCTGCACGGCCTGCTCTGCACCTTTCATGAGGCACTGAAAGCCGCGCCAACGCAGGACAGTGGTACGCGAATAGCCATGCTGAATGCCGCGGCAGAGCAGGCCACGCAGGCGCTGGGCCTGAACGACAGTGAGTTCCTGCCGTTTGCCGCCGCCTGGGGACCGGTGCGCGACGGCTACCTGGCCTGGCTGGCCGGCCATGAAGCGACGGGCGTGTGTTTTGACATGGCAGAGCAGTGGCTGGAAATGCCGCTGGGCGAGCTGACGCTGGTCGGCAAGATCGACCGCATGGACCGGCAGACCGACGGCCACTTGCTGCTGATCGACTATAAAACCGAGCCGCGCACCACCACCGCCGAGCGCATCAAAAATGGCCTTGAAGACTCTCAGCTGGCGTTTTATGCGGCTCTGGTGCCTGACGACACGCTGGCGGCGGCTTATGTGAATCTGGGTGAAAAAGAGCCTACCCGCACCTATGGCCAGCCCGAGATCGTTGACTTGCGTGATGCCTTGATCGACAGCATTCTGGTGGACATGGCGCGCATTGCCCAAGGCGCGACGCTGCAGGCGCTCGGCGAAGGCAAGGCTTGCGATTACTGCGCAGCACGCGGCCTGTGCCGCAAGGATTTCTGGATTTCAGGAGACAAGGCATGAGCAGGCCAGATACCGAACGCCCTGCGCATGCAGCGGCCTACGAATGCAACGGCAAGCCGGTTTCGGCCGATGCGTTTTATGCCATTGCCTGCGATCCGCGCCGCAGCGTGGCGGTCGAGGCCTGCGCCGGGGCGGGTAAAACCTGGATGCTGGTGTCGCGCATCGTGCGGGCGCTGCTCGACGGCGCGAGCGCCCAGGACCCTGCAGACGGCAGCATGCGGGAAGCCGTTCGGCCGCATGAAATCCTGGCCATCACCTTCACCAAAAAGGCCGCCGGTGAAATGCGCGAGCGGCTCGATGAGTGGCTGCAAAAGTTCACCCATGCCGACGACGAAACCTTGCGCCACGAACTCGTCATGCGCGGCGTTTCAAGCCAGAAAAGCCTGCAGTCCAATGCAGACCTGCGCCGGCAGCTATCAAATTTATACCGGGCTATGCTCGCCAATGGGCGTTCGGTGCAGATTCGCACCTTTCACAGCTGGTTTGCCGCCTTGCTGCGCAGCGCGCCGGTGGCCGTGCTGCATCGGCTGGGCATGCCGGTGAATTACCAGCTGCTCGAAGACGATGCGCCGGCGCGCGCGCAGGTGTGGCGGCGGTTTTATGCGGCGCTTGCGCTTGAGGCGCCGCTCAAGGCAGACTTTGAAGCGCTGGTGCTGGGCCACGGCCGCTTCCAGGCCGACAAGGCCTTGCAAACCGCGCTGGACAAGCGAACCGAATTTTTGCTGGCGGACGAAAAAGGCGTGGTCGATGCATCGGTCCAGCCTTTTGACGTGCAGTTTCCCGAGTTTGCGGGGCTGGCGGCGCCTGAAGACTGCCTGGCGCCTGCCAGTCCGAATCACGCCCTGCTGCTGCAGGCCGCCAGGGCGCTGGGCCGCGCCAGCGCGCCGACTTTTTCGGCCAAGGGGGTGGAACTGGAACAGGCCTTGAGCGCGCAGGACCTGCCCGGCATTTTCAGTGCCCTGCTGACCGACAAGGGAACGCCGCGCAAATTCGGCGAAAAAATTATCGGCATCGACATGGTGCGGCAGGCGCAGGATCTGGTGCTGCAGGTGCAGGCCGCCTGCCAGCAGCACCAAGCCTGGGCCCACCAGCAGCGCATGGCCCGCTTGAGCCGGGTGCTGATCGCGCAATACACCCAGCTCAAGCGCGAGCGCGGCTGGGTCGACATGAACGACGTCGAGCGCGCCGCTCTCGTCATGCTCGGCGACCCGGTGCTGGCCGGCTGGGTGCAGGAGCGGCTCGATGCGCGCATCAAGCATTTGATGATTGACGAGTTCCAGGACACCAATCCGCTGCAGTGGCAGGCGCTGTCGTCGTGGCTGAGCGGCTATGGCGGCGCGGGCGCGGCGCCCAGCGTGTTCCTGGTCGGCGACCCCAAGCAGAGCATTTACCG
>JBDSZF010000134.1:0-5545 GCA_039925285.1 Polaromonas sp. | reverse complement strand
AAAAACCATGGAGACCTGTGATCTGAATAAAAGACGCAATACTGGGCAGAATAAGCGATGCCGTCAAAACAGAACCCCACCAGCGCTGATCCCCGCATGACATATACCCCCCTCAGCCTCTGGCGTGCATTGAAACCATGCCTGCCAGCGGCCTTAACGCGAGATGCATCATGTCTGAAACGCCAACCCGCCGCCTCTGGATGCTGAAAATATTTTCTGCCGCTGTTGCCGCAGTAGTGAGCGCCTGCAAGACAGGACCCCTGCCTGCGCCGGCGCCCGAAGTCACAGGGCCGATCACCGGCTCAAGGGGTTCGGCGCGAAGCTCTTCGGCTGCGTCACCCCGCGCTTACCGGCAAGACGGCGCGACACACCTGTATGGCTTGAATGCGGACCGCATCTACAAGGGAAAAATGCCGCCCCAGCTTTATGCGGTTGGCGTGCTGAATGTGGAAATAGACCGGGTCGGCCGCGTCACGCGCCTGGACTGGCTGCGGGCGCCGCGTCATGCACCCGAGGTGATGGCTGAAATCGAGCGGACGATCCGCCAGGCTGCGCCGTTTCCCGCGCCCACGCGCCTGGGCAAGGTGGTCTACACCGACACCTGGCTGTGGCACAAAAGCGGCAAATTCCAGCTCGACACGCTGACGGAAGGACAGGACTAGAAGAAAACCCCAGCGCGGGTCGCCTCGCAGGCTGCCTTTACGGCAACCGAGGTTATTCAATCTTCAGGTTTTGGGTTCTCACCACGTTGCGCCAGGCGCGGCAATCGGCCTCGATAAAAGTGGCAGTCCGTGCTTTGAGGAGTTCCAGCACCAGGTGATTCACACCGCCCGCGCCCGCCGAGCCGTAATTGAGCACGCCTGGCTTCTGCCGGGCCAGCGCGACGAGCTCTTTCATGGTGTTGACCGGCAGGCGGGTATTGGCGGCCCAGACCAGCGGACCGCTGGCAATCATGCCGATCGGTGTGAACTGGCGCAGCGGATGCCACACCTGCAGACAGCCGCATCGCCAGGCGGCCTCTTGTACGGATCCGGCCATCATTGACCGGCCAGGCCGCTTCATCGCATGGAACTTGCCCGATTTATTTTTTTGACTTGCTCAATGGCAGGACACCCGCCGATTTCCATGCCTAACTGGGTTAACCTTTCGGCCTTGATTGAAAATCAAGATCTATTTCCAGGAAAGAACAGAACATGAGCAACCCCATTTCCCCCGCCGAACTTGCCCTGCGTGACGCTGCCCGCGACTACCACCGCCTGCCTACGCGCGGCAAGATTTCGGTCAATGCCACCAAGCCCCTGTCCAACCAGCGCGACCTGTCGCTGGCCTACTCGCCTGGCGTGGCCTACCCGTGCCTGGACATTGAGGCCGACCCTTCGCTGGCCGCCGAGTACACCTCGCGGGGCAACCTGGTGGGCGTCATCACCAACGGCACTGCCGTGCTCGGCCTGGGCAATATCGGCCCGCTGGCCAGCAAGCCGGTGATGGAGGGCAAGGGCTGCCTGTTCAAGAAGTTCGCCGGCATCGACGTGTTCGACATCGAGCTGGCCGAGAACGACCCGGACAAGCTGGTGGACATCATTGCGGCGATGGAACCCACATTGGGCGGCGTCAACCTGGAAGACATCAAGGCGCCCGAGTGCTTTTACATTGAAAAGAAGCTGCGCGAGCGCATGAACATTCCGGTGTTCCATGACGACCAGCACGGCACCGCCATCATCTCGTCGGCGGCTTTGCTCAACGGCCTGGAACTGGTCGGCAAGGACATCGGCAGCGTTCGGGTGGCCGTCTCTGGCGCGGGTGCAGCCGCGCTCGCCTGCCTGGACGTGATGGTCGGCCTGGGCGTGCGGCGCGAAAACATTTATGTCTGCGACTCCAAGGGCGTGATCTACGAAGGCCGCCCCGGTGGCTTCGACGAATCCAAGGCCAGGTACGCGCAGACCGGCGACGAGCGAACGATGGCCGATGCGGTCAATGGCGCTGACGTTTTCCTCGGCTGCTCGGCCCCGGGCGTGCTGACGCAGGACATGGTCATCACCAGGGCCAAAAGCCCCATCATTCTGGCGCTGGCCAATCCCGAGCCCGAAATCCGGCCCGAGCTGGCCAAGGCCGTGCGTCCCGACTGCATCATCGCCACCGGCCGCTCGGACTACCCGAACCAGGTCAACAACGTGCTGTGCTTCCCCTACATCTTCCGCGGTGCGCTCGACTGCGGCGCCAGCAAGATCACCGAGGAAATGAAGCTGGCCTGCGTGCGCGAAATCGCCAACCTGGCCAAGGCCGACATCAGCGAGGAAGTGGCGCGCGCCTACGCCGGCAAGGAGCTTTCCTTTGGCAGCGATTACCTGATTCCCACGCCTTTTGACTCGCGCCTGATCCTGCGCATTGCGCCAGCCGTTGCCAAGGCGGCAGAAACGTCCGGTGTGGCAACCCGCCCGATCCAGGACATGGAAGCCTACCGCCAGAGCCTGTCGCGCTTTGTCTATTCCACCGGCATGCTGATGCGTCCGGTCTTCGGCGCCGCGCGCGCCGCCACCGCCAAGCGCGTGGCCTATGCCGAAGGCGAGGATGAGCGCGTTCTGCGCGCCGCGCAACTGGTGCTCGACGACGGCATTGCCACGCCGATTCTGGTGGGCCGCCCGGCCGTGATCGAGGCCCGCATCCTCAAGGCCGGCCTGCGCATGCGCCTGGGCAAGGACGTGGAATGC
Source organism: Polaromonas sp. (assembly GCA_039925285.1). Taxonomy (GTDB): domain Bacteria; phylum Pseudomonadota; class Gammaproteobacteria; order Burkholderiales; family Burkholderiaceae_C; genus Polaromonas. Next base: position 2,837 of record JBDSZF010000134.1, on the reverse strand, counting down.
GTCAATCCCGAGGACGATTCGCGCTTTCGCCAGTACTGGGAGACTTACCACCAGCTGCTGGGCCGTGATGGCGTCAGCCCTGAAGCAGCCAAGGCAGCGGTGCGCCGCTCGACCACCACGATTGCCGCGCTGATGGTCAAGCTGGGCGACGCCGACGCCATGCTCTGCGGCCTGCATGGCCGCTTTGACGTGCACCTGGACCATGTTCGCGACATCATCGGCCTGAAGCCGGGCGCGCCCGGCTTTGCCACGCTCAATGCGCTGATGCTGCAAAGGCACACGCTCTTCATTGCCGATACTTTTGTCAATGAAGACCCGAGCGCCGAGCAGCTCGCCAGCATTGCCCTGATGGCGGCCGACGAGGTGCGCCGCTTCGGCCTGCCGCCCAAGGTCGCCTTCCTGTCGCATTCCAACTACGGCTCGTCCAAGCGTGCCTCGGCGCGCAAGATGCGGCGCGCCCGGGAGCTGTTTGCCCAGCTGGCACCCGATGTGGAATGCGACGGCGAGATGCATGGCGATGCCGCCCTGTCCGAGACAATTCGCCGCAACTCTCTGATGGAAACCACCCTCACGGGCGAAGCCAACATCCTGATCTGCCCGAACCTGGATGCGGCCAATATCCTGTTTAACGTGCTCAAGGTCACGGGCGGCGAAGGTGTCACGATCGGCCCCATCCTGCTCGGCGCGGCCGCCACGGCGCACATCCTGACGCCATCGGCCACGGTGCGCCGGATTCTGAACATGAGCGCGCTGGCTGTGGCCAACGCCAGCGCCGTGCGCTGACGAGCGCACGTCGAATTCAGGGCATCAAATCGCTCTGAATTTGATAGCTTATTGCGCGCGTCCTGCCTGGACCAATGGCCTATTTAATCAAAGAAATCGTTCCAGAAGCTTGCGTGAAACCCGGTCCAGTGCCGCCATGTCGGCAATGCCGTACTGCACGCCCTCGCTGGCTGCGATCAGCAGGGCGCTGCCTTTCAGGCGGCGAATGTCTTCCTCGCCCTTGAGTACGAAAGAAGTGTCGCCCCGGTCGGTTTCCACTGTCCACAGGCTGGGCGTGCCAAACGACGACACGCTGACCAGCCGCCTGATCTGGGGAACAAAATCGCGCAGTGCCAGTTCCTCCTGCAGCAGCCCCCGCACATCGGCCGGCAAGGCTGACAGCTGCTCGATCCAGACCAGCTCATGGCCTTCGGTGCTGACCAGCGAAATACCCTCGTCGGGCGCTGCAATCGGAAAGGCCCGCACCGGCATGATGCCCTCATGCTTCTGCCCATAGGCATCAGTGAACTGCAAGCGGCCCGAAGCCTGGCGTTTGAGCTGAAAGTCAGGTGTGAAAGTGAAATTGGTCATGGTCCGTCCTTTGCTCACGAGTTGCCGGCTTGCTGCGGCGCATGCTGGGCGGTGTGCGCCAGATGCTCGGTGGCCACGGCGATCAGGCTGGCCTGCGTGTCGGCATCAGCTTCTTCGCTATCGACCTGCCGCGCCTGCGCTTCATACAAGCGCCAGTAGTGACCCTGGCGGGCCATCAGCTCGTCGTGCGGACCGACTTCGACCACCTGCCCTCTGTCCATCACCACCAGCCGGTCGGCCTTGCGCAGGGTGGACAGGCGGTGCGCAATCGCAATCGTGGTCCGGCCCTGCACCAGGTTGTCGAGGGCCTTCTGGATTTCCTTTTCGGTTTCGGTATCGACCGATGAAGTGGCCTCGTCCAGAATCAGAATGCGCGGGTCGATCAGCAAGGCCCGCGCAATCGAGATGCGCTGGCGCTCTCCGCCCGACAGGCCCTGGCCGCGCTCGCCGACCAGCGAGTCGTAAGCCTGCGGCAGGCGCAGGATGAATTCATGCGCATGGGCGGCACGCGCTGCCGCGACGATTTCTGACCGCGTGGCGCCGGGCTTGCCGTAGGCGATGTTTTCGGCAATCGTGCCAAAAAACAGGAACGGCTCCTGCAGCACCAGGCCAATGTGGCGCCGGTAGTCGGCCACGGCAAAACGCCGGATGTCGGTGCCGTCAACGCTGATGCTGCCGTCTGTCACGTCATAAAAACGGCACAGCAGATTGACCAGCGTGCTTTTTCCCGAACCGCTGTGGCCCACCAGGCCAATCATCTCGCCGGGCTGAATCTCCAGGTCCAGGCCGCGAATCACCGATCGGTTCCCATAGCGAAAGCCCAGTCCCTTCATCTCGATGCGGCCGGCCAGCGCGGCTATCCTGACCGGCTGTGCGGGTTCGGGCACGTTGGACACATGGTCCAGGATGTCGAAGATCCGCTTGGCGCCGGCAGCCGCTTTTTGCGTGACAGAGACAATCCGGCTCATCGAATCGAGCCGGCCATAGAACCGGCCGATGTAGGCGATGAAGGCGGTCAGCACACCGACGGTGATCTGCTGGCGCGACATCAGCCAGATGCCGAAGGCCCAGACCACCAGCAGGCCCATTTCGGTCAGCAGCGACACCGTGGGCGTGAACAGCGACCAGGTCTTGTTGAGCCTGTCGTTGACCTGCAGGTTGTGCTGGTTGACAACGCGAAAGCGCTGGGCTTCACGTTTTTCCTGCGCGAACGCCTTGACGACGCGGATGCCCGGAATCGTGTCGGCCAGCACATTGGTGACGTCGGACCAGACCCGGTCGATCTTTTCGAAGCCGGTGCGCAGCTTGTCGCGCACCACGTGGATCATCCAGCCGATGAAGGGCAAGGGCAGCAGCGTGACCAGCGCCAGCCACGGATTGATGGAAAACAGGATCGCAGCGGTCATGACTATCATCAGCACATCGGTCGCAAAGTCGAGCGCGTGCAGCGACAGGAAGACGCAGATGCGGTCGGTTTCCGAGCC
>JBDSZF010000133.1:0-5902 GCA_039925285.1 Polaromonas sp. | reverse complement strand
TTTGGCCCGCTGCCAACCGCCGCCGTGCGGGTGGCGGTTGCGGCGCTGTTTTTGCTGCCCCTGGTCTGGTGGCGCGGCTTGTTGCCGGTGCTGAAGAAAAACTGGAAGTCCATTTTCTTCGTTGGCCTGCTCAACTCGGGCATTCCGTTTGCCTGTATTTCGTTTGCGCTGCTGACCATCAGCACCGGCTTGGCGGCGATCCTGAATGCCACGGTGCCGATGTTTGGCGCGCTGATTGCCTGGGTCTGGCTCAAGGACAAGCCCACGGCCTCGCGCGTGCTGGGCCTGCTCATCGGCTTTGCCGGCGTGGCCCTGCTGGCCTGGGACAAAGCCAGCCTCAAGCCCGGCGCCTCGGGCGTCGCGCCCGGCTGGGCCATACTGGCCTGCCTGCTGGCGGCCACCTGCTATGGCCTGTCGGCCAGCTACACCAAGCGCCATCTTTCAGGCTTGCCGCCGCTCGTCACCGCCGCCGGCAGCCAGATCGGCGCCACGCTGGGACTGGCCTTGCCGGCCTGGTGGCTCTGGCCTGCGCGCATGCCGGGCATGTCGGCCTGGCTGGCGCTGCTGGCCGTCGGCGTGGTGTGCAGCGGGCTGGCCTACATCGTGTTTTTCCGGCTGATAGAAAACGCCGGCCCGCCGCGTGCGCTGGCCGTGACTTTTCTGGTGCCGGTGTTTGCGGTGTTGTATGGCATGCTGTTTCTGGGCGAATCGGTCACGGCGTGGATGGTGGGCTGCGCTGCGGTGATTGTCTGCGGCACTGCGCTGTCCACCGGGCTGTTGAAACTGGGGCGCTGAACCTGTGCTTGGCCAGAGCTACTGCAAGGCGCCGGCCACCACATTGATGCTGAGCGCCAGCACCAGCATGTTGAAGGCAAAAGACAGCACGCTGTGGACCAGCGTGATCCGGCGCATCTCGCGCGAGGTGACCTGCACATCGGACACCTGCGAGGTCATGCCGACCACATGGGCGTAATACAGGAAATCGAAATAGTCCGGATCGAGCCCGCCCGGAAACTGCAGTCCCGGCGCGTCCGGCTCCTTGAGCTTTTCTTCCTGGTAATAGCGGTGCGCATAGTGAAATGCGAAAATCGTCTGGATGAAAAGCCAGGAGGCGATCAGCGCCACCACCGACAACGCAACATGCAGGGTACGTTCAGTGCCCGAAAAACTCCTGCCTTGCTGCATCATGACCACAATGGCCGCCACGCAGGCCATCGTGGCCAGCAGCATCAGCAAAAACAGCACAACGTCGGATTCGTCCTGCGCCTGCGCCCGCTGGCGCGTGCGTTTGGCATCAAAACGCTCGCACAGCTACCAGGCCAGCGACAGGTAAACCGCCACGCCGACACTCCAGCCCAGCAGGCCGCGAAACTGCCAGACCAGCGGCAGCGGCAGTGCGGCGGTCGCCAGGCCCGCCACCAAGCCAGCGAGCAGCCGCTGCTGGGCGCTGGTTTCAGAAACATGTTTGCGCATGGCCGCCATTGTCGGCCAGCACGGAACAATAATCAGCACCTCCCTTCACCAGACGCACGGCCTGTCATGTCCCCCCAAAAACCAGAAAAAAGTGCATCTCGCCCGCCGCGGCGTTATTTATTCGCTGATTCTTTGTGGTGTGATTCTGCCGCTGGGCGGTGCCGGTTTCTGGCTGCTGGACCCGGGTGTCCATACGCTGGCTGACGGTCTGTGGCTGGCCACCGCCTCGCTGGCGGCGATTTTTGTCGAAAAAAATGTCGCGCAAGGCGAAGAACTGCAGATCGAACACAAACTGATGCGCGAGATCAGGCACCTGCGCGAGGAGGTACAGTTGCTGCGCCATGAAATTCAGCCGGAAAATTCATCCGGCCCTTATTGAGAGTGCCTGATATGCCAAAAAACAACAGCGCTTGCCCGCAAGCCATGCCTGAGCCTTGATGATGCAACTCAACCGTCTGGAAATGGAATCCCTTAACGCCACCGCTGCTCTCGCACCACAGCTGACGCCCCGCGGCCACTTGCTGGCAACGCCGCAGGACGACGCGCCGCCGCTGTCACCGGAAGTCAGCCAGGCGCTGAGCCCTGCTTTTGCGCTGGGCAGCGGGCACGGCCTGCTGCAGCTCGGAACGGCACAAGTCGGCCGGGTTCTGCCGCCGGCCTGGGCCTGGTGGCGCGATATGGCGGCGCGCTATGTCACGGCGCTGTGCGCCACGCCCGACGGCGGTGATATCGCAGTCGCCGCGCCGTGCGCCGAAGATTTCGAGTTACTGATCGCCGATCTGCCGCCCATGACAGGCGCGGAGTATCTGACACCCGAGCTGCTGGCCGCGCTGTGGCACGAAATGGACGAAGCCCTGCACCAGGAACTGGCAGCCGCCCAGATCCCGCTCCAGGCCTTTCTCAAGTCGCGCCATCCGGCCTGGAACCTGGTCGGCCGCGTGCATTTCAACCTGGCGGAAAACCGCAAGGACCCGGAGGCGCCGTTCGCCTTCCTGGCCACCTACACCGCGCGCCTGTCGGCTCAGGGCAAGGCACAGCACCAGCCGCTGTCGCAAGCCCTGGCAGAATTTTCCGGCGGCAAGAACCGGGCCCAACTGCTGTCGCTGCTGCTGCCGGTGCAGCGCGCGGCAGAGCACTGCGGCTGGCTGCACGAGATGGTCGAGGCTGGCGACATTTACCATCCGCTGCGCTGGACAGCGCTGGATGCCTGCCGCTTTCTGACCGACCTGACCCAGCTGGAGGCCGCCGGCATCATCGTGCGCACGCCGGGCGTCTGGAAAGCCGGCAAACCGCCCCGCCCGGTGGTCAAGGCCAACGTGGGAACGCGCCCGCCGTCGCTGCTGGGCAAAGATGCGCTGCTGGACTTCAGCATGCAGGTCTGCCTTGACGGTGAAGACCTGAGCGACACCGAGATTGAGGCGCTGCTCAAGAGCGGCGATGGCCTGCAGCTGATTCGCGGCCGCTGGGTCGAGGTGGACCAAAAAGCCATCGGCCGCCTGCTGGAACGCTTCAAGGCGATTGAAGATGCGGCTAAAAACGGCCTGCCCTTTGCCGAAGCCATGCGCCTGCTGGCCGGCGCTTCGCTCGACGGTAGCGACGCGCTGCCAGATGCCGACTGGTCGGAACTGGCGGCCGGCCCGTGGCTGGCCGACACCCTGGCCGGACTGCGCAAGCCCGAGGGACTGGCGCAGGTCGATCCGGGACCGGAACTCCAGGCCACCCTGCGGCCCTACCAGCAGGCCGGCGTGCGCTGGCTGTACCTGCTGACCCGGCTCGGGCTGGGCGCCTGCCTGGCCGACGACATGGGCCTGGGCAAGACGATCCAGGTGCTGTCGCTGCTGCTGGTGCTCAAGCGCGAGAATGCCGGTTCACATCAGCCCAGCCTGCTGGTGGCACCGGCCTCGCTGCTGGCCAACTGGGCGGCCGAGGGCGAGCGCTTTGCGCCTGGCCTGCGCCTGCTGATTGCCCATCCTTCGGCGATGCCCGCAGCCGATTTCCGGGCGCTCGATGCGGCGCGGCTGGCCGAAGCCGATCTCGTCATCACGAGTTATGGCTCGCTGCTGCGCCAGCCGGTGCTGGCGAACTTCAACTGGCGCCTGGCCGTCATCGACGAAGCGCAGGCGATCAAGAACCCCGGCGCCAAGCAGACCCGGCAGGTCAAGAAGCTGCAGGCGCAATCGCGCATCGCCCTGACCGGAACGCCGGTGGAAAACCGCCTGTCCGACCTGTGGTCGATCTTCGACTTCACCCACCCCGGCCTGCTGGGCTCGGACAAGGTGTTTGGCAAATTCACCAAACGGCTGGCCCAGGCCGAGCATTTCGGTCCGCTGCGCGCACTCGTGCAGCCCTACATCCTGCGCCGCCTGAAGACCGACAAGCGGGTGATCAGCGACCTGCCCGACAAGACCGAACTCAAGGCCTGGTGCCATCTGAGCCCGCTGCAGGCGGCGCTGTACGAGCGCGCGGTGCAAGACCTGGCCGATGCGCTGGAAGACGCCGAAGGCATAGGCCGCAAGGGCGTGGTGCTGTCCTTCCTGATGCGCTTCAAGCAGATCTGCAACCATCCGTCGCAATGGCTGGGCGACGGCGCCTGGCAAGCACAGGACAGCGGCAAGTTCGCCCGCCTGCGCGAGTTGGCCGAGGTGATCGCCGCCAAACAGGAAAAGGTGCTGGTCTTCACCCAGTTCCGCGAAACCACCGAGCCGCTGGCGGCATTTCTGGGCAGCATTTTTGGCCGTGAAGGCCTGGTACTGCACGGCGGCACGCCGGTGGCCAGGCGCCGCGAGCTGGTCAGGCGCTTTCAGGAAGACGAGCAGACACCCTTTTTCGTGCTGTCGCTCAAGGCCGGCGGCGCGGGACTCAATCTGACGGCCGCCTCGCATGTGATCCACTTCGACCGCTGGTGGAATCCGGCCGTGGAAAATCAAGCCACCGATCGCGCCTTTCGCATCGGCCAGCAGCGCAACGTGCTGGTGCACAAGTTCATCTGCCGGGGCACGGTCGAAGACCGCATCGACCAGTTGATTGAATCCAAGCAGCAGCTGGTCCAGGATGTGCTGGAGGGCGGCGCCGAACTGCTGCTGACCGAAATGAGCGACCGCGAACTGCTGGACCTGGTCAAGCTCGACATTCATGCAGCGCAGGAAAATTGAACCTCAAGGAGAGAAAAAATGAATTACGGACAATGGCCACCTTATGTATCGGTCGCAGAGCGGCGCGCAAAAGCCGAAAAGGCTGCCGCCAAGGCGAAAAAAGCCGGCGCTACCCTGACGCCCATCGCGCCTTTTCGCGGTGCTATCGCCAAGACCTTCTGGGGCAAGGCCTGGTGTGACAACCTGGAACGCTACAGTGACTATGAAAGCCGGCTGCCACGCGGCCGCACCTATGTGCGCAACGGTTCGGTGATCGACCTGCAGATCACGCCGGGCGAGGTGCGGGCGAAGGTGATGGGCAGCAGCCTCTACACAGTCACCGCCAGCGTGACGGCAGTGCCTGAAAAGCAGTGGAAAACCATCTGCGCCGATTGCTCGGGGTCGATTGATTCGCTGGTCGAGTTGCTGCAGGGCAAGCTTTCGAATGCAGTGATGGAGCGCATCTGCAAGCCGGGCAGCGGGCTTTTTCCGTCGCCGAAAGAAATTTCATTCAAGTGCAGCTGTCCGGACTGGGCCGGCATGTGCAAGCATGTCGCCGCCGTGCTCTATGGCGTGGGCACGCGGCTCGACCAGCAACCAAAAGTGCTCTTTACCCTGCGCCGGGTCGATGCCAAGGATCTTGTCCAGCAGGCGGAGGCGGGCCTGCAGCCCTCCAAAAAACGCATGGCGTCCGGCAAGGTGCTCGCCGATGCGCTGCTGGCCGACGTGTTCGGCCTTGAGATGGCTGAGGCTACTCTGCCGGTCAAGAAGACGAACGCAGCGCCCGGGAAAACGCCCTCAGCCGCAAAAACAGCGGTTGCAAAAAAAACGGCAACCACAAAGGTCGCGGCAGCTGAAACCAAAGTGAAGAAGCCTTCACCGGCAACGCCGAAAGCCCCGTCAGTCGCGGTAAAGCGTCCCCGTGGGCGGCCGGCGAAGGAAAAACCGGTCTGAGCCCTGCGCATCAACCCATGAAAAAGCCGTTGCAAACAATCGTTTGCAACGGCATTTTCATATGACTGGCGGAGCGGACGGGACTCGAACCCGCGACCCCCGGCGTGACAGGCCGGTATTCTAACCAACTGAACTACCACTCCTGATAGTGGTAATGTTTGCTCTTTCGAGCCAAGTCGCCTGCCCTTGCGGGCTTGCGGTTACCAACTTGTGCTTCGTTTCAACACATCGCTGTGCAGAATCTTGGCGACCCTACGGGGATTCGAACCCCGGTACCTACCGTGAAAGGGTAGTGTCCTAGGCCTCTAGACGATGGGGTCTTAACCTTGGAACTTCCGGCGCAG
>JBDSZF010000132.1:0-6224 GCA_039925285.1 Polaromonas sp. | reverse complement strand
AGGTGGCCGCTCAGGAAAACCAGCTTGCCGGTCTGCACGAAAGGCAGGTAGGCAGCGGCTGGCGCGGCCACTTCGGGCAGGGTGATGTTCAAGGCCTTGAGCTTGTCGTAAATCGGGTGCGTGGGGGTGGTCATGGCTATTTCCTTGAAAATTGAAAAAAGAGTGGATACGGTCTGATGCAAGAGGGACGGTATTGATGCGCTATAAAAAATAGAGCAATAGCGGCCGATCTGCCTTTTGAATGGTAACGCACGGCCCGCCTGTCAGCCAGGGACGAAAGGCGGTTTGCGCTGCTACGAAAGAGTTGTATTTGACATTTTGTTACGCCCGCAGCTTGAGCCGGCAGCCGTGCATCAAATCAACCTAGAAAAAGCAGTTGAGATGACAAAAGCCCGCTAAGTGCTTGCGCCACAACAGAATACAGCGCCATGCAGTTTCACCCATTTGGGATTGCTCCGCAGATGCATAAAAAATGCTGCAACCCGCATGGATATTGGGTTTTAGGGGTTTCGGTGCTCCGCCAACTGCTTTTTTTAGGGTTATTCTCTTTCGATGTCCCAAGCCCCAGAGGCTGCTAGCGTTCGTCGTAACTCACCACCAGCTGTTCGCTGGTCGGGCGCGCCTGGCAGGAGAGCACAAAGCCTTTCTCTGTCTCCCAGGTTTCCAGCCCGAAATTCTTGTCCATGTGAACACTGCCTTTCATGACCTTGACCCGGCAGGTGGAGCAGACTCCCCCTTTGCACGAATAAGGCAGGTCCAGACCCGCAGCGAGCGCCACATCCAGCACATGCTGGTCAGAATCCATGTGCAATTCGTGAGGTTTGCCGTCCAGCACCACAGTCAGCGCAATCTTTCCAAGGACCGGCAGCTTGTGGCTCGCCACGGCGGCCTGCCGGGCAGCAGATGTGAGATATTCCAGAGTCGGCGAGGTGAAACGCTCGCTATGCACGCAGCTGGCTGGCACACCGGCGGCAAGCAAGGCCGCTTCGGTCACTTCGATCATGACTTCGGGGCCGCAGATGAAGACTTCGTCCATGCTGCCCACAGGCAGCAGCGCGTCGATGATGGCGCGAATCTTGTCGCCGTCGATACGGCCTTGCAGCAGGTCGGACTCCTGTGCCTGGCGCGAGAGGATGTGGATCAGTGTGAGGCGGTCAGGGTAGAGATCCTTCATATCCTGAAGGGCCTCGTTGAACATCACGCTGGCCATGCTGCGGTTGCCGTAGATGAGGGTGAACTTCGACTCTGGCTGCTCTTCCAGCGTGCTCGCCATGATGGACAGAATGGGCGTAATGCCTGAACCGGCAGCAAAACCGACGCGATGCAGCGCTCGCGGGCGTCTCGACACAAAGCGCCCGTCCGGCGGCATGACGGCGAGCGTGTCACCCTCTTTGAGCTCTTTTGCCGCCCAGTTGGAAAATATGCCGCCCTCCATGGGTCGGATGCCAACCACTAATTCATGATGTGCATTGAGGTGGCTGCGGGTGCTGCAGATGGAGTAGCTGCGCCGCACATCGGCGCCGTCGATGGTGGCGCGCAGCGTCAGGTACTGGCCTGGCTGGAACGCAAAATTTTCACGCAGATGGGGCGGAATGGCGAACGTGATGGCGACAGACCCTGCGGCTTCGGGGCTGATGCGCGCGAGCTTAAGGTCGTGAAAACGGGGAATTGTTGACATGGTGGGGACGCAGGAGCGCTCAATAGGGTTTGAAGTAATCAAACGGTTCCATGCAATTGAGGCAGCGATACAGCGCCTTGCAAGCCGTGGAACCAAAATGCGAGGTTTCTGTGGTGTTGTCTGAGCCGCATTGCGGGCAAATGACCGCTGGCTGTGCGTAATCAACTACTTTTTTAGTAGCAAACTGCACCACGTTGCCACCCTGGTTGGCGCAGCTGCTGGCCTGCGGAGGGGCAATGCCGTAGGCCTGCAGCTTGGCTCTGGCCTCGGGCGTCATCCAGTCGGTAGACCAGGCGGGAGCCAGTTGGGTGAGCACGCGGGCGGCCACACCGGCTTGCGCCAGTGCCGCGATCACGTCGTCTTCCATCTGACTCATGGCCGGGCAGCCGCTGTAGGTGGGGGTGATCACCACCTCCAGCCCCTCCGGGCCTTCCCTCACAGCCCGCAAGATGCCCATTTCGCGCAGCGACACTACCGGAATTTCCGGGTCGGTCACGGACTCCAGCAGGGACCACACCGCATGGTGCGGCTCAGACGGCTGCTTTTCAGCGATGGGACCGTCCGGTAATGGCATGGCTTGCATGGGGTTCACCAGACCGCTTCGGGGTGCGCGCGGGCCAGGCTTTGCATCTCGGCCAGCACGAAACCCAGGTGTTCGGAATGCAGGCAATGCTTGCCAGTGGAGACATGGCCGTCCGTGCTGGAGCGCCTGAGCGTGGCCTGGGCCAGTGTGTCGTTGACGACTTCGTTCCAGGCCGCCTGCAGGCTGGCCGTCGCTACGCCCACGCCGGCATCGACTGCTGCAGTTTCCATAGCGCTTGACGTCCAGAATTCCTGGGTGTAGGGCATCAGGTGATCCAGCGCAGCCTGAGCGCGAGCGTGCGATTCGTCGGTGCCATCACCCATACGCAGCAGCCAGTCGCGCGCGTGGCGCAGGTGGTATTGCGTTTCCTTGAGCGACTTTGCGGCAATCGCGGCCAGTTGCGCATCCTTGGACGCCTTGAGCGCATCCCACATCAGCACCATCAGGGCGCTGTAGAGGAAGTTGCGCGCAATCGTCACCGCATAGTCGCGCTCACCCGCTGCGGTGGGTGCCAGCGCCGTGCTGTGGGGCAATTCCAGCACGGTGAAGTTGCGAAACTCCTGCTCGTCGCGGAAGTAGGCTAGCAGGTCTTCTGTGGTGCGTCCATCTTTGCGCAGGACGGCGACATGCTGGTACAGCAAGCGCGCCTGACCGATCAGGTCCAGGCTGTTGTTGGCCAGTGCCAGGTCTTCTTCAAGAATCGGGCCGTGACCGCACCATTCGGCGTTGCGCTGCCCGAGGATCAGGGCATTGTCCGCAAGATGCAGCAGGTAGTCGGTATGTGCTGCCATTACATGTGCCCCACTTCGTCAGGGATTTCGTAGAAGGTGGGGTGACGGTAGATCTTGTCGGCCGCGGGCTCGAACATCGATTCTTTATCTGCCGGTGCGCTGGCCGTGATGCTGGCCGAAGGCAGCACCCAGATGCTCACGCCTTCCTGGCGGCGCGTGTACACATCGCGCGCCATCTGCAGCGCCTGCTGGGCATCAGCGGCGTGCAGGCTGCCGCAATGCTTGTGCTCCAGGCCTTGCTTGCTGCGGACAAAAACTTCCCAGAGGGGCCATTCTTTCAATGCGGGGGTGCTCATGCTGCTTCCTTGGTGGCTTGTGCTTGCTGCTTGCGGGAATAGGCCAGCGCGGCATCGCGCACCCACTGGCCATCGTTGTGTGCCTTGACGCGTGTCGCCAGGCGCTCTTTATTGCAGGGTCCGTTGCCGTTCACGGTGGACCAGAACTCGTCCCAGTCAATTTGCCCGTAGTCGTGGTGCTGGCGCTCTTCGTTCCACTTCAGGTCGGGGTCGGGCAGGGACACACCCAATAGATTCGCCTGCGGCACGGTGGCATCGACAAACTTTTGACGCAGGTCGTCGTTGGAGATGCGCTTGATGCCCCAGCGCATGGCCTGGGCGCTGTGCGGGCTGTCGGCATCGGGCGGACCAAACATGGCCAGGCATTTCCACCACCAGCGGTTCACGGCATCCTGCACCATGGCTTTTTGCTCGGCAGTACCCTCCTGCATCATCACCAGCAGGGCTTCATAGCCCTGGCGCTGGTGGAAGGATTCCTCCTTGCACACGCGGATCATGGCGCGCGCATAGGGGCCGTAGCTGCAGCGGCACAGCGGAATCTGGTTCATGATGGCGGCGCCATCCACCAGCCAGCCCACCACACCCACATCGGCCCAGTTGAGCGTCGGGTAGTTGAAGATGGAGCTGTATTTGGCCTTGCCGCTGTGCAGGCCTTCTAGCAACTGGTCGCGGCTGGTGCCCAGTGTTTCGGCGGCGCTGTACAGGTACAAGCCGTGTCCGCCTTCGTCTTGCACCTTGGCAATCAGAATGGCCTTGCGTTTGAGGCTGGGAGCGCGGCTGATCCAGTTGCCTTCGGGCAGCATGCCGACGATTTCACTGTGGGCGTGCTGGCTGATCTGGCGCACCAGCGTTTTGCGATAGGCATCGGGCATCCAGTCCTGCGGCTCGATCTTGCCATCGGCGTCGATCCTGTTGTCAAACCGGGCCTGCGACTCGGCAGATTCTGTCGAAGGGGCCAGTGGCACCGACTTCAGGCCGGGACTGTCCTGCACATTGAATGATTGGGTATACATATTGACTTATCTCCTGTGGGGTGACAAAAAACTCCGCCTCAGCCTTCGCTGCGCTGTCTCATTCTCATTAAAGAAGCCATGCCGGCGTGCGTTTCTCAAGGAAAGCCGCAATGCCATCCCGGGCTTCAGCCGTTGCCCGCTGCCGGGCAATGCGTTGCGCCGTTTCTTCGACCACCGCATCGTCGATGGCGCGGCCGTTGACCGCTGCAATCAGATCCTTCGCCGCTTTCTGGGCCTTCGGTGCGCCGGCGATCAAGGCCTGAACCAGCGTCGCAATCCCCGCATCCAGCGCATCAACCGGCGTCACTTCATTGACCAGTCCGATAAGCAGTGCCCTATCGGCAGAAATGCGCTCGGCGCTCTGGAAGTAGCGCAACGCATGACGGGGCCCGATAGCCCGCAAAACGTAGGGGCTGATGACCGAAGGAATGATTCCGAACTTCACCTCTGACGTGGAGAACACCGCATCTGCGGACGCCACCGCCATGTCGCAGGCCGCAGCCAGACCCGTGCCGCCCCCCAGCGCCGCACCCTGGACCCTGGCGATGGTCGGCTTCGACATCTCGGACAGCGCATGCAGCATGCGTGCAAAACGGCGCGAATCCTCCAGGTTTTCGGCCTCGCCATAGGCGGATGCGCGTTTCATCCAGTTGAGATCGGCCCCGGCTGAAAAATGACGGCCCCGCCCAGCCAGAACGACTGCGCGTACTGTCTGGTCGGCGTCAAGCACCGAACAGGCATCGCTCAGATCAGCAATCAGTTGCTCGTTGAAGGCGTTAAAGACCTCCGGACGATTCATCCAGATCGTGGCTACCGGGCCGTTATGTTCAATTTCAAGGGTTTCGTACATACGATGATTTGCTCCAGCCTGTATCAGCGCCCGAAAGCGGCTGAGTTTTTGTCTTCACGTTAATTGGCAATCGTCCATTCGCCAGCCTTGACTTCCAGCATGCGCAGGGACGTCAGATCAAGACCCATGTGGTCGGTTGGCGACATCGTCACCTTGCCACTCGAACCCACATAAGCTTTGGTCGCCTCGATGGCGTCACGCACTTTGGCCTTGTCCGTCCCCCCGGCTCGCTTGATCGCATCGACGGCAATCATCAGGCCGTCGTAGGCATAGCCACCGAAGGTTGACACATCCTGCTTGTAATGCGTCTTGTAAGCCATCTCGTAGGCCGCTATCACCGGCTTTTGGGGATCGTTGGCGGCCAGTTTCCCAAGGATCAACTGTGCTGGCGAAGGCAGACGCACACCGTCGGCTGCCGGGCCTGCCAGCTTCAGGAAGTCATCGGAAGCCACGCCATGCGACTGGTACAGCGGCAAAGTGATGCCAAGCTGCTTGTAGTTCTTGGTGACGATGGCCGGGCCTTGACCCAGGCCGAACACGAACACCGCCTGCACACCCGGGGCGTTTTTAATCTTCGTCAGCTGTGGGCTGATGTCGGTGTCTTTCGGTCCGTAGGTTTCGTTGGCGACCAGGGTGATGCCGTACTTGGCTGCAACGCCCTCGGTTTCCTTCTTGCCAGATTGGCCGAAACCGCTGGTCTCCGACAGCAGCGCCACCTTGGTGATGCTGCGTTTCTTCATGTCTTCGAAGACTTTTTCGGCTGCCATACGATCAGTGTGAGATGTCTTGAACACCCATTTTTTGACCGGTTCGACGACCACGACAGCACCCGCCAGGGAAATGAAGGGAATGCCTGCCTTCTCAACCAGTGGCACCATGGACATGGTGGAGCCCGTGGTGGTGCCGCCGATCAAAATGTCAACCTTGTCATCATCGATCAGGCGCTTGGTAAAGCCGTTGGCTTTATTGGCGTCGCTGCCATCGTCGTAGTGAACCAGTTGCAGTTGGCGGCC
>JBDSZF010000131.1:0-3831 GCA_039925285.1 Polaromonas sp. | reverse complement strand
CTGGCCAGCCAGCCGAGTCGGGCGGCGCCGAGCGCGGCACCGGCGGTGCCGGCATCGTGTGTGGTGAGAGATATGCCCAGAGTGTCGGCCAGCAACTGAGCCCAGGCGGCGCTGCGTGCGCCGCCGCCGACCACTGACAAGCCGGACACTGGGCTGGAGGCCGGCAAACGCAAGGTGTTGAAGCCGTCAAGCAAGCCCAGACTCACCCCTTCCAGCACGGCGTAGGCAATGTCGTGACGCTCATGCGAGGTGGTGAGTCCGAACAACGCCGCTTGCGCGTGGGCGTTGTTGTGGGGCGTTCGTTCGCCCGACAGGTAGGGAAGAAAAATTGGGGCGCGGTCGCGAGCTTCGCTCCCGAGCGTGGCTGCGGCGGCAATTAACGCCGCTTCACTGGAAAAACCAAAATTGCGCGCCGCCCAGCTCACCGCACTGGCAGCCGACAGCATGACCGACATCTGGTGCCAGCGGCCGGGCACGGCATGGCAAAAAGCGTGCATGGCTTTTTCGGGGTTGGGCAAAAACTGGTCGGTGGTGACAAAAATGACGCCCGAGGTGCCCAGCGACACAAACCCCTGGCCCGGTCGGACCAGGCCCATGCCCACCGCGCTGGCGGCGTTGTCGCCAGCCCCGCCTGCAATCACCGTGTCTTGCGGCAAGCCCCAGCGTCGCGCCAACTCGGGCAGCAGCCTGCCAGAGGCCTGGCTGCCCTCAACCAACTGCGGCATGTGCTGGGTGGTCAAGCCGGTGGCCGCCAGCAGCTCGTCACTCCAGCGCCGCGCGCCCACGTCCAGCCACAAGGTGCCTGATGCGTCAGAAAAGTCACTGACCGCTGCACCGCTGAGCTTCAGGCGCAGCCAGTCTTTGGGCAGCAACACGCGTGCCGTGCGGGCAAACACCTCCGGCTCGTGCTCGCGTACCCACAGCAGCTTGGGGGCAGTAAAGCCGGGCATGGCCAGGTTGCCTGCAATCTTGCTCAAGCCGGGCACGCTGCGCTCCAGCGTGGCGCACTGCGCGCTGCTGCGGCCGTCGTTCCACAAAATGGCGGGACGTAGCACCGCGTTGTGCGCATCCAGCAAGACGGCGCCGTGCATCTGGCCCGACAAACCGATGGCGCGCACTCTGGCCATTTCCTGCGGAAACGTGGCTGCCAGGCGCGCCAGGCCGCGATCGGTTGCGGCCCACCAGTCCTGCGGGTTTTGTTCCGACCACAGCGGCTGTGGGTGCGAAAGTGTCAGCGGCTCTCCGAGGGTCGTCACAACGTGGTTGCGGCCGTCGAGCAGCAAAAACTTGATCTCGGAAGTGCCAAGGTCTATGCCAAGGTACATGGCGATGCTTTCATGGAGGTTCGTCGGTAGAGGGGTGATCGTTTGCCTGAAAACGCACGAATTCAGGGGCCAAAGCGCTTGTCCGCCTGCCTTCGAAATTCTGTAGGCGTCATGCCGCGAATTTCCAGAAAACGCCGGTTGAAATTGGCCACGTTGTTAAATCCCACTTCGTAGCAGATTTGTGAAACCATGCGGTCGGATTCCATCAGCAATTGGCAGGCCCGGTTGATGCGAATCCGGTTGACAAAGTCTGTGTAGTTGTTGCCTGTGGCGTTTCGGAAAAACCGGGAGAAGCGGCTTGCGCTCATGCCCAGGCCCTTCGCCAGGCTGTCCAGTGAATGTGGCTGGGATAAATCGTCCGTGATGCGGTTCACGATGGTGTTGATCTGGTCCAGCTGGGTGACGTTGTTCACGCTCTGCATTTGCATATTGGACAGCAGGCGGTAATCTGTGCAGCGGGCCAGATCCGTCAGAAAATCACAAAATGCGGCAAAGCGCCTGGCACCGCGACTGGCCTTGATTTTCAGCCAGTGATTGCGGGCACGCGCGCCCATTTCAAAAAATTCAATACCGTGGCTGGCCCGCTCCAGCAAGGGCAGCAGCTCGGCCAGCTCGGAAATCAGCTCCGCTGCGCGCTCGATCGGCTCATGCCGGAACTGGATCACCATGTCTCGCTCGGACACACCGCCCGGCGGCAAGTCGAGCGAAATCCAGTTGTGCGGCAAGCGCGGACCGCAGAGCACAAGGTGGCCAGGCTGAAACGGCCCAATCCAGTCGCCAACAAAGGCTTTGCCCGAGGTGGCGGTGATCAGGTGCAGCTCATATTCGTCATGACAATGCCAGCGTGACAAAGGCGTCGGGAAGCCGTGAGACAGGCAGCGGACAAGGCTCACGTCTTCCGCGATGTCATAGCCCTGTTCGGGTGAGCGCGCATATTCTTGCTCCAGCTCGGGAAGGCGCTGGCGTATCTGGTGAGATGGCCGACGGGATGACATGGCAGGGACTCCTGGTTAGCTCATGACGCAACCACCATCGACGTTGAGCGTCTGCGCAGTAATGTAAGAGGCCTCCTGGCTGGCCAGAAAAACCGCCGCGCCAGCGATGTCGTCGGGCGAACCCATTCGGCCCAGCGGGACGGCCAGGCCAACGGCCTTCTTCTTTTCGCCGAGCGGCAGGCCCTCATAGCGCGCAAACAGGCTGTCCACATGCGCCCACATGGGGGTATCGACCACGCCCGGTGCGATGGCGTTGACGCGGATGCCGTACGGCGCCATCGCCAGGGCCGCGCTTTGGGTGTAGCTGATGACGGCAGCCTTTGTGGCACAGTAATGCGACACCAGCGCCTCGCCACGCCGGCCCGCTTGAGACGACAGGTTGATGATGGCGCCATGCCCGCGTGTGGAGCTGTCCGCCACCATCTGCTTGAGGACGGCCTGCATCATAAAGAACATGCCTTTGACATTGACGGCAAAGAGCTTGTCGTACATCGCCTCGTCGCTTTCGAGTAATGGCGCCATGTCGAACACCGCGGCATTGTTGTAGAGCACGTCGATGGTGCCCAGCTTGGCGCGGGCGGTGGCGATCACCCGGTCAATCTCGCTGCTGCGCGTGATGTCGGCTGCGACGTAGTGAAAGTGGCCCGGGTACTGTTCCTCAAGCGCTCGCACCCCGGCTGAGGGCGTGCTGGCGAGATCGACTACGCTGCATTGCGCGCCTTCTCGCAGGTAGGCGCTCAATACAGCCAGGCCGATGCCTCCGCCCGCTCCGGTGAGCAAGGCGTGGCGGTTTTCGAGACGCGGGTTCATTTTTGATACTCCTTGATAAAAGTGCTTACACGCGCCCGGGCGCTGCGAATGGCTGCGACCAGTTGCGCATCGTCTGCCAGCGGACCCCAGAGCACCGGGTCATGACAAAACGCGGCGATCGGGTCGCTGGCTTCGCACAGGGCGTGCGCGGCAGCGGGGTCCATGGCCTGGTCCTGGTAGGTGTACGCTATTTGCCCCAGGTGCCAGCGCTCCAGATAGGCCAGAAACAGCGCGGGCAGCATGGCCACGCTGGCGATGGATTCGTTGCGGGCCAGTCGTTCGCGAAGGGTGGGGGTGATGAACCCGGGGATTTTTGAGAACCCATCCATGGCGACGCGCTGGTTGGTGTCTGCAATCGCCGGGTTGCCAAAGCGCTCCAGCACCACGTCGCGGTAAGCGGGCAGGTCAATCGGGCTGGGCTTTTCGGGCGGGCTCAGGACCGGGATCGCATCGTCGGTCGCGTAGTCGTAGGCAATTTTTCGGATGCGGGCATCGTGCGTGCCTTCGTGAATGAACTGGTAGCCCGCCAGCGTGCCGGCCCAGGCGATGCAACTGTGCGGCGCGTTGAGCAGTCGTATCTTGGCTTCTTCATGGGGCGCGACCGACTGGACCATTTCCGCGCCAACTCTCTCCCATTGCGGGCGACCCGCTGCAAAGTTGTCTTCAATCACCCACTGAATAAAGCTCTCGCTCATCAGCGC
>JBDSZF010000130.1:0-3148 GCA_039925285.1 Polaromonas sp. | reverse complement strand
GCGGCACCGAGTCGGCCATGATGTCAGAGACAATTTTCACCAGGTCCACCCGCTGCTTGGCCAAGGCGCGGCCGGTGGTTTCGGCGCGTGCCAGCGCCAGCAGCTGGTTGACGGTGTGGGTCGCGCGTATGCTGGCCTGGCCGATGTGCTTGAGCGACTTTTTGAGCTCGTCGGCATCGGTTTCGCGCTGCGCCAGATCGGCCTGCATGCGCAGTCCGGCCAGCGGCGTCTTGAGCTGGTGCGCGGCATCGGCCAGAAAGCGCTTCTGGGTGGACAGCGAGACCTTGAGCCGGCTCAGCAAATCGTTGACCGAATCGACCAGCGGCACCACCTCTTCGGGCACGCCGGTTTCATCGAGCGGACTCATGTCGTCGGGCTTGCGGGCGCGGATGCGTTTTTCGAGTTGCGCCAGCGGCTTGATGCCGCGCACCAGCGCCAGCCACACCAGCAGCACCGCCAGCGGCAGCGTGACGAACTGCGGCACCATCGTGCCCTTGACGATTTCAGTCGCCAGCGTCTTGCGCTTTTCCAGTGTTTCCGCCACCTGCACCAGGACCGGAACGGACTCCGCCGTGGCCCCCTTCACGTCCACCCTGATCCAGGTGTAGGCGACGCGAACATCCTCTCCCTGGATCACGTCCTCGCGCAGCCGCACTTCGCCGTCGCTGAGCTGTTCCTCGTCGGGCGGCGCGGGCAGGTCATGCTCGCCGCTCAAGTATTCGCCGTGCGTTCCCATCACCTGGTAATAGACCAGGTCGGTGTCATCGGCGCGCAGGATTTCGCGCGCGGGCGCCGTCAGGTTGAACTGGACCTGGTTGTTTTTGACCACCAGCAGTTTGCTAAGGGCCTGCACGTTGTATTCAAGCGCCCGGTCAAACGGCTTGCCGGCGATGTTTTGCGCCACCAGCCAGGTCAGCGCCAGGCTGATCGGCCACAGCAGCAGCAGCGGTGTGAGCATCCAGTCCAGGATTTCGCCGAAGAGGCTGCGCCGCTCTCGCTGAAAGAGTCTTAGGGCCACGGATTAGGGGTGCTCCATATCAACAGTCTGCGCTTTTTGCTCCTTCCCCCAAAGGGGGAAGGAGTAAGACGCAGTCAGCCCGGGATCTTTTCGAGGCAATAACCCAGTCCGCGCACGGTCGCGATGCGGATCGGGCCTTTTTCAATCTTTTTGCGCAGCCGGTGGATATAGACCTCGATCGCGTTGTTGCTGACTTCCTCGCCCCATTCGCACAGGCGTTCGACCAGCTGGTCCTTGCTGACCAGCCGGCCGGCGCGCTGCAGCAGCACTTCGAGCAGCCCCAGTTCGCGCGCCGACAGCTCCAGCATCTGGCCGTCGATGGTGGCCACGCGTCCGGCCTGGTCATAGATCAGCGGTCCATGCTTGATGGTGCTGCTGGCGCCGCCCATGCCGCGGCGCACCAGGGCACGCACCCGCGCTTCGAGTTCCTGCAGCGAAAACGGCTTGGCCATGTAATCGTCGGCGCCGTAGTCGAGCCCCTTGACGCGCTCCTCGACGCTGTCGGCGGCGGTCAGGATCAGCACCGGCAGCGTCGAGCCGCGCGCGCGCAGGCGCTTGAGCACTTCCAGTCCGTGCATGCGCGGCAGGCCGAGGTCCAGGATCAGCAGGTCGAATTCGGTATTGGTCATCAGTGCGGCATCGGCTTCGGTGCCGCTGGCCACATGGTCTGCAGCGGCGCCGGACGCGCGCAAGGTGCGCAACAGGCCATCGGCCAGAACCTGGTCGTCTTCGGCAATCAAGATACGCATGGGCTGTCTCCAGAGATCAACCGCATCAAGGCGTGCGGAATGAGGGTTATTTTCCCTTTCAAATTCTAGGCTGTTACGGCCCTCCGAAAAAAGCAGGCCATCAAGGCCCGGCATAAGCCTCCAGCCCCAGCGCCACCACGGTCGCGACCTCCTCGCCCACCGCCTGCCGGAATTCGTCTTCGGCCTGCGCCACCGCGCACCTGAACGCCTCCAGCCACAGCAGGCCCGCTTCGGTAAACACCACGCGCCGGGCCCGCTTGTCATAAGGGTCGGCTTCGCGCCTGACCAGCCCCCAGGCGTCGCATTGATCGACCAGCTCGGCCATGGCCTGCTTGCTCATGCCGGCGCTGGCGGCCAGGTCCGTCAGGCGCGAGCCGCCCAGGGCCAGGTGGCGCGTGATGTGGATGTGCGCAGCGCCCACCTGGTCGCGCGCCGCCAGGTTGGACAGCGCCAGTGGCACCAGCGCGTTGCTGGCCATGAGCGAGAGCACGCGTGCATCAAAGCGGCGCAAGGCATGGCCCATCAGCCGCCCCAGATGCGTGACGCGCCAACTGGTGTCGTTGACCTGAGGGCTGTTGGGGGCATTGATTTCCGGCATTTGCGCATGCTAGCTGATTCGGCCTGATTGGTCAGGCAAACTGACTAAAAACAGGGTTTACTTCTACCTATGTTGCCCATAAAGTACTGTTCATGCACCCAGTGCTGCCATCAAGGGCGAGACTGAAATACCGCTAAAAAGGGCGTGCAAACCTTTTTACATTGTTGATTTTTAAGGAAAATATCATGGACGCACCGATCAAGGCCAATCCCGCCCTGAACACCGAGAAAGCCAAGGCGCTGGCCGCCGCGCTGGCCCAGATTGAAAAGCAGTTTGGCAAGGGCACCATCATGAAGCTGGGCGCCGGCGAGGTGATTGAAGACATCCAGGTGGTATCGACCGGCTCGCTGGGCCTCGATATTGCGCTCGGCGTCGGCGGTCTGCCGCGCGGCCGGGTGGTGGAGATTTACGGCCCCGAGTCGTCCGGCAAGACCACGCTGACGCTGCAGGTGATTGCCGAAATGCAAAAAATCGGCGGCACCTGCGCCTTTGTCGATGCCGAGCACGCGCTGGACATCCAGTACGCGCAAAAGCTCGGCGTCAACCTGCAGGAGCTGCTGATCAGCCAGCCCGACACCGGCGAGCAGGCGCTGGAGATCGTCGATTCGCTGACCCGCTCCGGCGCGGTCGATCTGATCGTCATCGACTCGGTGGCGGCACTGACGCCCAAGGCCGAGCTCGAAGGCGAAATGGGCGACTCGCTGCCCGGCCTGCAGGCTAGATTGATGAGCCAGGCGCTGCGCAAGCTGACCGCCACCATCAAGAAGGCCAACTGCATGGTGA
>JBDSZF010000129.1:0-5260 GCA_039925285.1 Polaromonas sp. | reverse complement strand
TTGCCGAACACCTGCGCGGCCAGCATGGTCAGTGCCTCGCTTTGCGTCGGATTGACCTTGCCCGGCATGATGGACGAACCCGGCTCGTTCTCCGGGATGCTCAATTCACCAATGCCGCTGCGCGGCCCGCTGGCCAGCCAGCGCACATCGTTGGCGATCTTCATCAGGCTGGCAGCCAGCGTCTTGAGTGCGCCGTGGGCATGGACCAGCGCATCGCAGGACGCCATGGCCTCGAACTTGTTCGGCGCAGTCACAAAGGGCAAGCCGGTCAGCCGCGCCAGTTCAGCCGCCACCTGTCCGGCATAGCCTTTGGGCGCATTCAGCCCGGTTCCGACGGCGGTTCCGCCCAGCGCGAGTTCATAAAGATGCGGCAATGCCGCCCGCACATGCGCTTCGCCGTGCGCCAGTTGCGCTACATAGCCCGAGAACTCCTGGCCCAGCGTCAGCGGTGTCGCGTCCTGCAGATGGGTGCGGCCGATCTTCACGATGCCGTCAAAGTCTTTGGATTTTTGCGCCAGCGTGGCGCGCAGTTTTTCAATCGCCGGCAGCAGCCGGTTCGTCAGGCCCTCGACGGCCGACACATGCATGGCCGTTGGAAACACGTCATTCGACGACTGGCTGCGGTTCACATCGTCATTCGGATGGACGAGCCGGGCGTCGCCGCGCTCGCCGCCCAGCAGCTCGCTGGCCCGGTTGGCCAGCACTTCATTGACATTCATGTTGCTCTGGGTGCCCGAGCCGGTCTGCCAGACCACCAGCGGGAACTCTTGCGCGTGCTGGCCGGCAATGACCTCATCGGCAGCCGCCACGATGGCGTTTGTTTTTTGCGCATCCTGCAGGCCCAGCGCGTGGTTGACGAGCGCCGACGAGCGCTTGATCTGCGCCAGCGCGCGGATCAGCTCGACCGGCTGGCGTTCACCCGAGATGTCAAAGTTCTGCAGCGAGCGCTGGGTCTGCGCGCCCCAGAGCCGCTCAGCCGGCACGCCAATCGGGCCAAAGGTGTCGCGCTCGGTGCGCGTTTTGCGGGGTGTACTCATGGTGTAAGCCTTGACCTGTCAAAATAGAGGGCGGTACTTTTCAGCATAGCCTTTAACAAAAGCAGCGCTCAGTCAATGGGAGTTGCACCATCTCACACAATCCATGACCACGATCAAACAAGCCGACCTCATCGAATCCGTTGCCGCTGCCCTGCAGTACATCAGCTACTACCACCCGGCCGACTACATCGCCCACCTGGCGCGCGCCTACGAACGCGAACAAAGCCCGGCCGCCAAGGACGCGATTGCGCAGATCCTGACTAACAGCAAGATGAGCGCCACCGGCCACCGCCCGATCTGCCAGGACACCGGCATCGTCAATGTGTTCCTCAAGGTCGGCATGGACGTTCGCTGGGAAGGCTTCACCGGCAGCCTCGATGACGCCATCAACGAAGGCGTTCGCCAGGGCTACAACCACCCCGACAACACGCTGCGCGCCTCAGTCGTGGCTGATCCGCAGTTCGACCGCAAGAACACCAAGGACAACACGCCGGCCGTGATCTTCACCGAAATCGTTCCCGGCAACACGGTGGACATCACCGTCGCGGCCAAGGGCGGCGGCAGCGAGAACAAGAGCAAGATGGCCATGCTCAATCCCGGCGACTCCATCGTCGACTGGGTGCTCAAGACCGTCCCGACCATGGGCGCCGGCTGGTGCCCGCCCGGCATGCTGGGCATCGGCATTGGCGGCACGGCCGAAAAATCCGTGCTGATGGCCAAGGAAAGCCTGATGGACGACCTGGACATGTACCAGCTGCAGGCCAAGGCCGCCAGCGGCGCCGAGCTGACCAAGGTCGAGGCGCTGCGCCTGGAACTGTTTGAAAAAGTCAACGCGCTGGGCATTGGCGCACAGGGCCTGGGCGGCCTGACGACCGTGCTCGACGTCAAGATCAAGATGTACCCGACGCACGCGGCCAGCAAGCCGGTGGCCATGATTCCGAACTGCGCCGCCACGCGCCACGCGCATTTCGTCATGGACGGCAGCGGCCCGGTCTACCTGACCCCGCCGTCACTCGACACCTGGCCCGACGTGGACTGGACGCCCGACTACAAGAAGAGCAAGAAGGTCGATCTCAACACGCTGAGCAAGGAAGAAGTCGCCAGCTGGAAACCGGGCGACACGCTGCTGCTCAACGGCAAGATGCTGACCGGCCGCGACGCTGCGCACAAGCGCATTTCCGACATGCTGGCCAAGGGTGAAAAACTGCCAGTCGATTTCACCAACCGCGTGATCTACTACGTCGGCCCGGTTGATCCGGTCAAGGGCTAAGCCGTCGGCCCGGCCGGCCCGACCACCGCGACCCGCATGGACGGTTTCACTGAAATGATGCTGGCGCAGACCGGCCTGATCTCGATGGTTGGCAAGGCCGAGCGCGGCCCGGTCGCCATTGAAGCCATCAAGAAGCACAAGAGCGCCTACCTGATGGCCGTCGGCGGCGCCGCCTACCTGGTCTCCAAGGCCATCAAGCATGCCGAAGTCGTGGGCTTTGCCGATCTGGGCATGGAGGCGATTTACGAATTCGACGTGGTCGACATGCCGGTGACCGTGGCGGTGGATTCGGGCGGCACCAGCGCCCACATCACCGGCCCGGCCGAATGGCAGAAAAAGATCGCGACCGGCGAGTTCAAGGACATCGCGGTCATCAACGCCTGAGCCAGGAACCCGATGGACCAGCCTATCGGCGTCTTTGACAGCGGCATCGGCGGCCTGAGCGTCCTCAAGGCGCTGCGGGCCGAACTGCCGCACGAAGACTTCCTCTACATCGCCGACAGCGGCCACGCGCCCTACGGCGAGCGCGACGAGGCGCATGTGCTGGCACGCTCACGCGCCATCGTCCAGCACCTGGTCGGCCAGAATGTCAAGGCGCTGGTGATTGCCTGCAACACCGCCACGGCGGCGGCGATTGATCTTTTACGCGCCGAGTACCCCGAGCTGCCCATCATTGGCGTCGAGCCGGCCCTGAGACCCGCCACCCGCTTGAGCCGGACCCGACGCATCGGCGTGCTGGCGACCCGCAGCCTGCTCTCCAGCGCGCGCTTCAAGGCACTGCACGATACGCTGGCCGCGCAGGCGACCTTTGTTTTTCAGCCCTGCGACGGTCTGGCAGATGCCATAGAACGCAGCACCCAGGCCATGGCCAGCCCGGAGAATGCTACTGAAATAGTAGCGATGTGCGCGCGATACACCTCGACCATGGGCGTATTTGGCTCCAAAAAAGGCGAAATCGACTGCCTGGTGCTGGGTTGCACCCATTACCCCTTTGCCAGCGAGCAACTGCGCGCCTTGCTGGGCCCGCAGGTCCAGTTTCTGGACACGGGCGCGTCTGTTGCGCGCCAGACACGTTTGCGTCTGGCGGCCGCCGCTGGAGCACCTGAGACACGGCCGGCGACCATCGTCCAGGCCAGCCATCTGATGGGCCACACCACGCTGTTCTGCACCGGCCAGACGGCCTCCCTTCAAGCCGCGTCACAGCGCTGGCTGCAACTCGACACCACCGTCGAATTGCTACGGTTTTAATAGCTTCCTGAGTCCGCCGCTATTGGGCTAAGTCGCTAAAACAGCCTCAAGGTCTGGGCCAGCGAGCTCAACGGAGGTCTGGCGTGAGAATCCCCGCTTCGGTGGCACGCCGCACCACGAATTCCAGAAACGATTTCGCAGCAGTGCGCGGCTTCAATACGCCATTCCAGACGGCAACGACCGGTTCGACGCGACTTGCCAGACTGAAAGGAAGCACTTTGGCGACATTCGCAGCAACCAGCTGGGACGCTATCCCGATCGAAAAAATCGCCAGAAAATTCGCGCTCAGGAGCAGGTTCGTCGTCATCGCAATATCGCTGGTCCTTACGCCTCGCGTCGGCAAGGGCGTGTTACTGGCCTGAAACGAAGCGTCGAGATGGTGCTGCAGGCGGGAACCATGCGCCGGGAGACACCACTGCTGCTCGCTCAGGTCCTTCGCCGTCACCTTTTTTTGGCTCAACAGCGGATGCGCCCGGCTGGCAACAACGACAACCTCTTGCCCGTCAACGACGGGCGTGCTGAACAACTCCGGGCGCTCGAAGCGCGGATCTTCGTAGGCGAACAACAGGTCAAGTTCGCCCTCGGCAAGCTGGTCAATCAAGTCGCCAATGGCGCCTTCCACCACGCTGATGCCAACCAGCGGGTTGGCATCATGAAAGGCACAGACCGCCTGCGCGAGAAAGGGCTGAACCGACAGGGTCCGGTACGCGATGGTGATCTGCCCCCGCGTGCCTTCACGTGCAGCCTCTACAAACTCCGCCATCCGCAGCAGTTGCGCGCGTACCAGCGTCGCACCCTGGATCACCTCCCGGCCGGCTTCCGTGGGGTGCATGCCCCGACGTCCGCGCTCGAACAGTTCCATTCCCACGATTTCCTCGATCTCAGCCAGCGTCTTAGACACGGCGGCCGGACTGATGTGAGACTGGATTGCGACCTTTGCGGCACTTCTCTGCTCACTCAGCGCAAGAACGATGCGCAGATGACGAAGCTTGAGGCGGGAAAGAAGTGCATGCATGGGGGCGACGACAGGGTGCATGGAAGTGCAGGAAGGAAATGTATTAATGTTAACCATTTGCTCAAGCAAGCGAAACATTAATTCACTTTTGCTATAGGCTGGCTTTCGATAGACTCTTTACACCCAGGCGAATTTGGATTTCCCATACCTTGTTCACGAGGTGACTGACACATCAGTCAACGTCCTCTCCATACAAGGATTCATCTGCGGTTTTCCAGTTGAGACACCCTGCCTGCTGCCGATTCGCGCTGTAGTGCCGGCCACCCATTATTCAAAGCAAAGGACACCCGTCGTGAACAAGCTCACTACAGTTATCAAGGCCACCATCGTCGCCGCAGGCGTCTTGTCGGCTGGCTATGCGGCAGCAGAGTGGCCGGATCGACCGATCCGCCTTGTCGTTCCCTTCCCTGCAGGCGGCTCTTACGACACGGTCGCCCGCATGCTTTCCTTGAAACTTGAGAAGAAGCTCGGGCAGGCGATAACGGTCGAGAACATCTCCGGCGGCGCCACCGTTCCGGGCGTCATGTCGGTTCTGAAAAGCAAAGCTGACGGTTACACGCTGATGGTGACCAGCGACGGCTCGCTCAATATCAACCCGCACACGATCAAGAATCTCCCCTACAAGCCCGACACCGAGCTCACGCCGATCACCATTCTCAATACGGTGCCGCACTGGATCGTTGCCAGATC
>JBDSZF010000128.1:0-8571 GCA_039925285.1 Polaromonas sp. | reverse complement strand
GCTGTCAAAGCAAGGCTGTCCAACTTCGGCTATCGAATCATTGCCAGCTCCCCAGCCGAGATGAGTGATGCGATCCAACAAGATATCACCAGTTACCAGGTGCTGGCCCGTTCCGGCCGTGTCACTCCCGAGTAAGGAGATCTGCCATGAGTATTCTCGAAAAGATCCGTGTGCTGGACTTGACCCGGGTGGTCGCTGGCCCGTGGTGCACCCAAGTATTGGCCGATCTGGGCGCCGACGTCATCAAGATCGAACGTCCCAAGGTGGGTGATGACACGCGCCGCACCGCGCCTTTTGTGCAAGACGCCAACGGTAGCAAGACCAATGACTCGGCGTTTTTCATGGGCTGCAACCGCGGCAAGCGCTCCGTTACGGTGGACATCGCGACTCCCGAAGGAGCCGCCATCATGCGTGAGCTGGCGCTCCAGTCGGATGTTTTCATTGAAAACTACAAAGTGGGCGCGTTAAAACGCTATGGACTGGATTACGAGAGCCTTCGCGCGCTAAACCCCTCCCTCATCTACTGCAGTGTCACCGGCTTCGGGCAGGACGGACCCTATGCACAGCGTCCGGCTTATGACTCGGTGTTGCAGGCCATGTGCGGGCTCATGAGTACCTGCGGCCAGCCCGACGGAGAGCCCGGTGCGGGGCCGATGCGCTCGGCAGTTCCCATCGCCGATATTTTCACCGGCTTGTATGCCGCCATTGCTGTTCTGGCGGCCGTGATCCACAGGCGGCAGACGGGGGACGGTCAGTACATCGATACGGCAATGGTGGATGTGACCACGGCCATCAATGGTCATTTGGCGCTGGGTTACCTGATGACTGGGGAGGTTCCGCAACGCCAGGGCAACAACAACCCGATCACCGCGCCCTCCGAGGTATTCAAAGCGCAGGGCGGCTACTTCACGATGTCGGCGGGTAACGACGATCAATTCAAACGCATGCTGCAGGTGTTTGGGCTCGACCCGGCGTTGGCGCTGGAGCCACGTTTTGTTTCCAACATACAGCGCATCAAGCATCGCAAAGAACTGCACGAAATCCTCGAAGCCCAGACGCTGAAACAGCCCGTGGCGCAGTGGATCGAGCGGCTTTCGGCCCAAAACGTTCCATGCGCCCCGATCAATGACATGAAGCAGATGTTTGACGACCCGCAGGTGCGGCACCGCGATCTCGCCCTTCAAGTAACGCATGGCAGCGGGGTGCAGGTGCCCACGCTGCGCAGCCCGCTAAGACTGTCGGCCAGTCCTGTGACGCACCGAGCCCCGCCAATGCTGGGCGAACACAGCGATGAAGTCCTGCGCAGCGTACTGGGAAGGTCCGCATCGGAAATCCATCGCTTGAGAGAGGCGGGGATTGTGTAACGGCATCACTACATGCCTCCCGGAGGCAAGCGCTGCCTACTTGATCTGAGTGTTTTTAAATTTAACCCTAGAAAATCAAAAATGAAGAAATCATTAATCGCTGCGGCGGCCATGACCGTTGTTGGCGTCGCCTCGGCGCAGTCTTCCGTCACGGTATATGGTGTCTTGGACGCCGCTATCAGTTATTACCGCGGTGAGGGATCCGATTCTAAGACCCTGATGACCACCAGTGGCTACAACAACAGCCGACTTGGTTTTCGCGGCCGCGAAGATCTGGGCGGCGGCATGTCGGCCAGCTTTGTGTTGGAGGCCGGCATCAACAACGATACCGGTGCCGGACAATCCACCAACACCAATAACCAACCGTCTGGCAACACAGCTGCCGGCGGCCTGACGTTCAATCGACAATCCACGGTCAGCTTGTCCGGCCCGTTTGGTGAAATCCGTCTGGGCCGCGACTACACACCTTCTTTCTGGAATCTACTGCAGTACGACCCTTTCAAGGTAGGTGTCGGCATAGGAACCATGCCGGTACAGGGAAGCACGTCGACGGTATTTCGTGCCTCCAACAGCGTGGGTTACTTTACGCCCGGCTGTGCAGTGGCCGCATGCAAGGGCTTGTACGGCCAAGTGATGTACGCCATGGGAGAAAACCCCAGCGGCACAGCCACTTCGTCCGATGGCCGTTACGTCGGGGCACGCATTGGCTATGGCAGCGGCCCTTTCGACATCGCTTTTGGCACCGGTGTGACCAAGAACGCTGCGGCCAATGACTTCACGCAAACCAATCTGGGCGCTTCCTACGACTTCGGGGTTGCTCAGGTCATGGGCCAGTGGGGTATTCACAAGACCGGTGCGCCAATTGCCGCACTGGCGCGTGGCACGAAAGCGACCCATTACACGCTGGGTGCGCGCATCCCCTTGGGCTCCGGATTCATCCCGGTCTCGTACAGCCATGTTTCCCGCAACGACGCGAACAACGGCGCTGCAAGCAAGGTGGCGATCGGCTATGTCTACAACCTGTCTAAGCGGACAGCGTTGTACACAAACTATGCAAATATTTCGAACAAGAACGGCATGACACTGGGTGTTAATGGCGGCCTTAACGCAGGGCCTAATCCTGTCGCCAATGGTGTGGCCTCGGGCATCGACTTGGGAATCACACACCGCTTTTAAGCTCAGTGCAGCCTAGGCAACTGGTCTTGATTGCTCGCGCCAATTCCTTTTATCAGGAGAGTTTTTCATGATTAGATTGATTCGTGGTTTGGCAAGCGTCGTTTCCATACTTGTCACGATTGTTCTTGGATTGGCTGCTGGCGCTGCAGGAGCGCAAGCCTTCCCGAGCAGGCCGCTCACCATTCTTGTCCCCTTCGCAGCGGGAGGGCCGGCGGACATAGTTTCGCGGGTTACCGCTCAAGAGGTTTCGAAGATCCTCGGGCAGCCTGTGGTGGTTGATAACCGGGTGGGAGCGTCAGGCAAGATCGCAATTCAGGCTTTGCTACGTGCGCCGCGCGACGGCTATACCGTTGCCTTCATTTCCCCAACCATCATGACGGTTAATCCGCTGATAGACAAAGACGTGGGCTATGAGCCGCTGAAAGACATACAGCCGCTAACGACTTCCTTGCGAGCAGGAAACGTGCTGGTGGTGTATCCAGGAACGGGCTTTAAGTCGATACAGGAATTGGTGGCCTATGCCAAAGACAACCCCGGCAAGTTGAACTACGGCAGTTACGGCATGGGCAGTAGCCTGCATCTTTATACCGAGCGCTTGCTGAAAACCCTGAACATCAAGGCAACGCAAATTCCCTACAAGGGCGAGGCGCCAATATTCAATGAACTGATGGCGGGGGGTCTTGATTTCATGATCGCTTCAGGCGCAGCTAAGCCGTATATCGACAACGGCAAGTTGAGGGTCCTTGGAACCACCGGAGCCAGTCGTGCGACGATTTTCCCGCAGATACCCACGCTGCAGGAAAGCGGACTCAAGGAGTTGGCCCAATATTCCGAAGTTCCTTGGCTGGGTTTTGGCGTGGCCAGTGGAGTTCCTGCAGATGTCGTCGTCAAGTTGCACGATGCCTTTGCCAAGGCGCTACGCGCGGACGACGTGCGTAACCGGCTGATCATCTTTGGAGACGTGGCGCCATCGTCTCCTCAGGAGTTTTCTTCCATCATAAAAGCTGAACTTGACGCTAATCGTGGACTGTTGAGAACTTTGAAACTGGATTGATACGGGCGATTTTATTTTAGGAGATTAGTCATGCAGAACGAATTCAATGGCCGTGCGGCCATCGTCACGGGTGCCGGAAAGGGCATCGGGCAAGCATATGCAGTAGAACTTGCGGCACGCGGCGCTAAGGTCATTGTCAACAATCGCAGGCACCCAGGTGAAGCGGATGCCGATACATCGGCGCAACAAGTAGTCAACACAATCCGCGCGGCGGGTGGTACGGCAGTTGCCAACTATGAAGCTGTGGAGGCCGAGGGTGCTGGCGCCCGTATGGTTCAGCAAGCGCTTGACGTATTTGGTCGAATCGACGTGTTGATTGCCAACGCGGCGCTCTCACAAGCGGCCAGCTTCCATAAGCAGAGCGTGGATGAATTTCTTAAGATCTTCAATGTCGGATTCTGCGGAACCTTGAATTTGCTGCACGCGGCATGGCCTTTGTTCCGGGCGCAACGATATGGCCGGATCATTGTTACCACCTCAAGCGCCGGCCGCTACGGGAACCATGGGCTCGGCGCCTATGCGGCCTCCAAGGGCGCCATCGAAATGCTTATGCGTTCGCTGGCGGCCGAAGGGGCTAGTTACGGTATTCGCATCAATGCTATATCGCCTTATGCGTTAACCCAAATGACTGCGGCGCACTTGGCCCCTGAAGTGGCCGCGTGCCTCACGCCTGCAGCAGTAGCTCCGATGGTGGCCTGGCTCGCAAGTGAAGAGTGCACGGCAAACGGTGAAGTCATCGTCGCGGGCGGAGGGCGTTTTCGCCGGGGATTTAGCGTCGAAACCGACAGCGTGCACGGCGTAGACATGGCGCAGGTATTCGAGACGCTGGCACAACAGCCGGGGCGGCCGCACCCCAACTCCAACCACGCATTTGCCACGCTGGTGGACGAGCTTCGGGCTGGCGGCCAGATCATTTGATTTCTAGAACGTTGGGGACATTTATGCAAGCTGAACCGTTAAATTACACATTCATCTTTGGCGCCTGTACCTGGTGTGTCTTATCCGTCATGTGGCTGCTAGCCCTCGAAAAAAGCGCCAAAGCGCGATGGATGCATCAACTCCATGCGCTCCTTCCCGTAGTGGCAATCGGCGGCTACATGCTTATGGCCAAGGATTCAGGTTTGGCCGTGGCAACTGAGCAGTGGTTCGTGGCGGGCATGGCGATCATCGCAATTCTTACGCCAGTATGGCTCCTGACATTGCTGACCCGCAATGCCGGCGTGATGGATGTGGTGTACTCATTGGCGGTATCTCTGAGCACAATGGTGCTGCTGATCGTTGATGGCAACTATTCGGTGCGTCAAATTGTCCTTATGGTGTTGGTTGCGGTGTGGTCGGGACGCTTGGTGCATCATGCATCCGGCACCAATCTTGGCAGCAATGGCGAGCAACAGCCTTATGCCAAATGGCGCGTGCAATTTGGCAGTCGTTGGTGGTGGTGGAGCTACTTTCAGGTGTTCCTGCTCCAGGGCGGCCTCGTCTGGATTTGGATGCTTCCCATCGTGCTGGCAATCAGCGCCAAGCCAGGGCCGCTGGGTACGCTTGATGTCATTGGCATCGCGGTCTGGCTCATTGGCTTTGTGTTTCAGGCAGGGGCCGACTGGCAGCTCAAGCGGTTTAAGGCCAATCCGTCGAACAAAGGCAAGGTCCTGCAGTCTGGTCTTTGGTCACTGTCGCGGCACCCAAATTACTTTGGCGAGGCCGTGATGTGGTGGGGGTATTTTGCATTCGGCCTTGCCAACCCCTACGGCTGGCTCGGTATTATTGGCCCGATCTATGTCACCTGGTTCATGAGCAAAGGTTCCGCCGCCCCCATGCTGGATCGGCACATGCTCAAGAGCAAGGTGGACTATGCGCAATATGTGGCGCGAGTCCCTAGTTTCTTTCCCTTTTTCAAATCACCCGGCGATGCGGCGCTATTGAAGCGTTTTCAAGATAGACGAAGTTCTTGATACTTGAGGGTGTCCCCTCGTCAAGCTTGCGGCAAATACCGTGTGTGAAGCCACCTCGATTTCCTGATCCAGTCAGAAGCAGAGGTTGTGGAATTGTTTCACACGGTACTCGACAGAAACAGCGGCTGACTGGCATCCAAATCATGCAATTGGACCGCCAGAAAACGGGCACTGGCGAGCGGCAACTCCCACTGCGAAGCGGTAGTTCGCGGCAACATCTTGAACTTTGCTCACGTTCTTTTGGCGAAAACCAAAAGAATGCGAATCACCGCCAAGTATTCCCGGCCAGCCCGGCGATCTCACCGCACTACGAATTCAATAGCAAAGAGTGGCCGTACTGATTGGGCCAGAGCCTTGTCTGGCCGGAAATCCGCAGTGCAAAGCTGAAAAATCCGGCTCAGCCCTTCGCCTTCAGCAGCCGCGCCACCGCCAGCTGCGCCAGCTCGCGCTTGAGCACCTTGTTCGATGCATTGACCGGAAAGCTGTCAAACCACAGCACATGGCGCGGCACCTTGTAGTTCGCCATGTTGGCGCGCGCCCAGGCCACCAGCGCTTCAGGCGTCAGCTCGGTGCCGGCGCGGCGCACCACGCAGGCGCAGCCGACTTCGCCCATGCGCTCATCGGGCAGGCCGACCACCGCCACCTGGGCAATCGCCGGATGGTCGGCCAGCTGGCGCTCGATCTCGGCCGGGTAGCAGTTAAAGCCGCCGACGATGAACATGTCTTTGAGGCGGTCGGTGATGCGCAGGTAGCCGTGCTCGTCGAGCACGCCGACGTCACCGGTGTGCAGCCAGCCGTCGGCATCAATCGCTTCGGCCGTCGCTGCCTCGTCATCGAAATAGCCCTGCATCACATGGTAGCCGCGCAGCAGCACTTCGCCCGGCTGGCCGGTCGGCACGGGGAGGCCCTGCTCGTCGATGCAGCGCACTTCGGTGCCCGGCAGGGCACGGCCGCAGGTTCCGGCGACGGTTTCGGCGCTGTCGCCGGGGTCGCAGAGGGTGGCGCAGCCGCCGCACTCGGTCAGGCCATAGGCGGTGGTGACGTTGGTGATGCCCAATTCTTCGCGCATGCGGGTGATCAGCACCGGCGGCACAGTGGCCGCACCGGTGACCGCCACGCGCAGCGAGGAAATGTCGAAATTTTCCAGGCGCGGATGCGCCAGCATGGTCAGGAACAGCGTCGGCGGGCCAGGCAAAAAGCTGATGCGGTCGTGCGCGATGCGCGTGAGCACCGCATCGGCGTCAAACACCTGCTCGGGGTAGACGGTGGCGCCCTGGATGAAGGCGGCGACCCAGCCGGCCTTGTAGCCAAAGGAGTGGAAAAACGGGTTGACGATCAGGTAGCGGTCGCCCGGCTGCAGCCCGACCACCTGGCTCCAGGTGCTGAAGGCGCGAATCGTCGGCCCGTGCGCCGACATCACGCCCTTGGGCCGGCCGGTGGTGCCCGAGGTGAACATCAAATCGGCGGTGCTGTCGGCGCTGAGCGCGTGTTCGCGCAACTCGACCTCGGACGGCGCGATGAGGCAGCCCGCGCTCATGAAGTAGCTCCAGCCCATGTCGCCGGGCTGCTCGGGGTCAGCCTTGAAGCCGTCGCGCAGCACGACGATGTGCTTGAGCGTCGCCGGGCGCTGGCCCGCCAGCAGCGCCGGGTAGTACTGACCCAGAAAGTCGCCAATGCAGAACAGCACCTTGGCGCCGCTGCGTTCCAGGATGTCGGCTGCCTCGCCGCCCTTCATGCGGGTGTTCAGCGGCACCAGCACGGCGCCGGCGGCGTGGATGCCGCAGGCGGCCAGAATCCACTCGTGCAGGTTGGGCGCCCAGATCGCCACGCGGTCGCCGGCTTGCACGCCCAGCGTGATCAGCGAGCGCGCCACCGCCTGGCTGCGCACCAGCAAATCGGCGTAACTGATGGTCACCGCGCCATCGACGATGGCGGCCTGCGCCGGAAAATTCGCCGCTGCCTGGCGGATCAGCGCCGGCAGGGTGTCGGGCAGGTCGGGCGCCAGCGCCCAGGAAGACGACTCGGGAACGGCGCTGACAGGCGCCTCGGAAAGCAGGGACATGGGTTTACTCCGGAAATTTGATGCGTAGCCGCTCGCTGGTCGGCACGGCCTGGCAGGCCAGCGTCCAGGCCTTGGCGAGGTCTTTTTTGTCGAGCACGTCGTTGTGGCGCAGATGCACGCTACCTTCGACGACCTGGCACATGCACGAGGCGCACATGCCGGCCTGGCACGAATAAGGGGCGTTCAAGCCGGCCTTGAGGGCGGCCTCCAGCAGCGTTTCGTTGCCGCTGCAGTGCAGCGTGTGGGTTTCGCCGTTGAGCAGCACTTCGACGATGGCTTCGTCCACCGCGTCGGGCAGTGGCGGCGCGGCCTGTGCGATGGCGTTGGCCGCGGCCAGCGTTTCCTCGTCGGGCAGCGACACAAAGCGCTCGACGTGGATGCGCTCGGACGGCATTTCAATCGCTTGCAGCGCTGCCACGGCAGCGTCCATGTACAGGCCGGGGCCGCAGATGAAGGCCTGCGCGCTGCGGTGGTGGCGCGCCAGCTCGGCCAGCTGCGCCACCGAGGGCACGCCCTGCACCGAGTCGAGCCAGTGGATCACGCTGAGCCGCGCCGGGTAGACCTCGGCCAGCGCCTTGAGTTCGTTCTTGAAGATGACCGATTGCTCGTCGCGGTTGGCGTACAGCAGCGTGATGCGGCCATGGCCTTTGGCCAGCACCGATCGCAGGATGGCAAACACCGGCGTGATGCCGCTGCCGCCGGCCAGCAGCAAAAAGTCGCCGTCCAGCATGCGCGGATGGAACACGCCGGAAGGCGGCATCAGCTCGATGGTGTCGCCGGCCTTGACATGGTCGCAGACCCAGTTCGAGCCGCGCCCGTCTTTGACGCGCTTGACCGTGACGCGCGGCGCGTCGTCGACGCCGGGCGCGCTCGACATCGAGTAGCAGCGCGGCACATGGCGACCGTCAATGCCAAGGCGCAGCGTCAGGAACTGGCCGGGCTGGTAGCGAAAAGTTTCGGCCA
>JBDSZF010000127.1:0-4530 GCA_039925285.1 Polaromonas sp. | reverse complement strand
AAAAAATCAATCAGCATGGCGGGCCGGCGTTCAGCGGTTGTTGCGCTGCATGAAGACCAGTTTTTCAAACAGCGTCACGTCCTGTTCATTCTTGAGCAGTGCGCCGATCAGCGGCGGCACAGCCACTTTCTGGTCACTGCTTTGCAGCGCTTCGAGCGGAATGTCTTCGGCCACCAGCAGCTTGAGCCAGTCGAGCAGCTCGCTGGTCGAGTGTTTCTTTTTCAGGCCGGGCAGGTTGCGCACGTCATAAAACGTTTTCATGGCAGCTGCCAGCAGTTCCTTCTTGAGCGTGGGGAAATGCACGTCCACGATCTGCTTCATGGTGTCCGCATCGGGGAACTTGATGTAGTGGAAAAAGCAGCGGCGCAAAAAGGCGTCGGGCAATTCTTTTTCATTGTTGGAGGTGATGAAGACCAGCGGCCGGTGTTTGGCGCGGACGAGTTCCCGCGTCTCATAGCAGTAGAACTCCATGCGGTCGATTTCGCGCAGCAAGTCGTTCGGGAACTCGATATCGGCCTTGTCGATTTCGTCAATCAGGAGCGCCACCGGCTCATCCGCCGTAAAGGCCTGCCACAGCACGCCCTTGACGATGTAGTTGTGGATGTCCTTGACCTTTTCATCGCCCAGCTGCGAATCACGCAGGCGGGACACGGCGTCGTACTCATACAGGCCCTGCTGCGCCTTGGTGGTGGATTTGATGTGCCACTGCAGCAGCGGAAGACTGAGTGCCTCAGCCACTTCCTCGGCCAGCATGGTTTTGCCGGTGCCGGGTTCACCCTTGACCAGCAGCGGCCTGGTCAGGGTGGAGGCGGCATTGACCGCCAGCATCAGGTCCGGCGTGGCAACGTAGTTTTTTGAGCCTTGAAATTTCATGATTTTTGAGAGGGACTTGTTGACATGAAGGGGTATCTGGTGGAATTATGAATAACAGGCCGTGATTTAGCAGGCACAGATATAATTCGCCGTTGTTTTAACGATGACTTCTCACCTGATTGTGCTCGCAAAATGAATAAGCTGTTCACCTCGATATTCGCCCTGGCTGTCTCCTCCGTGACGGTTGCAAGCATTGCTCAGGACATCAAGGGCGATGCCAATGCAGGCCAGACCAAAAATGCCATGTGCATCGGCTGCCACGGCATCAAGGGTTATCAGTCATCCTTCCCCGAGGTCTACAAAGTCCCCATGATTTCGGGCCAGAACGCGGGCTACATTTCCGCAGCGCTGCATGCCTACAAGAAAGGCGAGCGCAAGCATCCCACCATGCGCAGCATTGCCGATACGCTGACGGACCAGGACATTGCCGATCTGTCGGCTTATTACAGTGGGCATGGCGTGGGGGCCGGTGCAGAGCTTCCTGCCAAGCCCGCCAAAGAGCCGAGTGCCGAAGTTCAGGCCCTGCTCAATAAAGCCAATTGCGCGTCCTGCCACGGTGCCAATTTCAGCAAGCCGATCGACCCAACTTACCCCAAGATTGCCGGCCAGCATGCCGACTACCTGTTTGTGGCGCTCAAGGCTTACAAGGCCGACAACGGTGCCAATGCCAACGCCAAAGTGGGCCGCGCCCATCCCATCATGGGCGGCATGGCCAAGCAGTACAGCAATGCCGAACTCAAGGCCATGTCCAGCTATCTGGCCTCCGTGCCGGGTGAGCTGAAGGTGGTTCCAGAGAGCCGCTTCCGCTAAATCAGCGAACCAGCCAGGACGCAAAAAAGCCGCTGAACAAGCGGCTTTTTTGTGGGCGCATGGCGGGCGACGGGCCTGTGCAAAATTCAATCCCGCGTGGCGTGGCGCTGTACGCAATCGATATAGGCAGCACCATCGGGCGGCCGGCCTGAACGCTGGCTTTCCCAGACCATCTGGCCCAGGCATTCCATGGTTTCATGGTGCGCGTCATGCAGCGAGTTTCGCCGGGCGGTCAGCAGTTCGACCGCCTGGCGAATGCCGCGCGGCTGGTCGATCGAGCACTGCTCGCTGATCGACAGGTGCATGGACAGATGCAGGAAGGGATTGGTCTTTCCGCCTTCGACGTCATATATTTTTTCAAGTGCAGCGTCTGCATCCATGAAGTCGCCGTGGTATTCGGGATGCTCGGCGATCCATTGGCTTGCTATGGTTTCGATCGCTTCGAGCGGTTGACCTTTTTGGGATTTGGCATAAACGGCGCAGAAAAACCGGCGGACATCGGCTTGAGAGGGGGTGAACATGCGCCAAGCGTATCATGCACGCGGTTACCCGAGCGACGTGCCATTTTCATGTTGTCAATCCCACTGGCGGCACAACTTGGCCCACGTCCTACAGACAAGCCTGGAACAAGTCCTTACATTGGCCGCAGGGTGGTGCAGTTCCGGGGCGCGCCATTTCCATTTCCCTATACAACAAGCCTGGCGAGGAAATTCGATGAACGCAGCACGCATTGCAGGCATTATTTTGATCGTGGTCGGGCTGGCTGGATTTTTTACCGGCGGATTCAGTTTCACCAAGGACACGACCGCCGCCAAACTCGGCCCCATGGAGTTGACCGTGACGGAAAAAAAATCGGTGAACATTCCCCAGTGGCTGAGTCTGGGGGCCATTGCCCTGGGCGCCATCGTGCTGGTGATGGGTTCGCGTAAATCCTGATCCAATTGCCTTCTTTCCTGCGGCCCGGCGACCTGGGCCGCTGTCTCAGTTGCGCTGCTGGCTCAATCGCTGGGAAATGGTCCGTGCCGCTTCAAGCAGTTGCGGCAGCATCGTTTCCTGCATGACCTTGGCGCTCGTGCGGTTGGCCTGGCCGCTGATGTTGAGCGCTGCCACCATCTGGCCGGCCCGGTCGGTAAGCGGTGCCGCCCCATCGACATCAATCCCTCTTCAAGTTCCTGATTCACGAGCGACCAGCCCTGCTTGCGCACCTGTGCAATTTTGGCGGCCAGCTCGTCGATGTCGGTCACCGTGTAGCGGGTGCGCGCCGTGCGGTCTGACGCTTGCAACACCTGCATCATTTCATCCAGCGGCAAGGCAGACAACAGCATGCGGCCCATTGACGTGCAATAGGCCGGCAGCCGCGAACCGACGCCCAGGCTGATGCTCATGATTTTTTTGCGTCGGCACGCGCAGCACATAGACGATGTCGGTGCTGTCCAGCACGGCGGCCGAGCATGACTCCTTCACTTCCTCCACGAGCGCTTCCATGACGGGCTCAGCCAGGTTCCAGATCGGCAGCGACGACAGGTAGGCAAAACCTAGATCAAGTATGCGCGGCGTCAGCCGAAACAGCTTGCCGTCGCTTTGCACATAGCCCAGCGTCAGCAGGATGCGCCGCGCGCCCGCACGCGTGAGCCCGGTGCGACCGGCCACCTCGGTCAGGGTCTGGCGGGGCGACCGGGCGCTGAAAGAGCGGATCACCGCCAGGCCGCGCGCAAACGACTGCACGTAGCTGTCGCCAGGCACTGGCAGGGCGGCTGCTGGCGCAGCCAAGCCGGACGTTTCCTTGGGGATTTGAGTGCGAGCAGTTGCCATGAACGAATTATTCTCCTACAATTCATTATAAGAACATTTGTTCTTTATATGAACAAATTAAGGCATGACTTTTAGCGTGGCCTGCACCACCTGCAGACCCAGCCTGTCAGTTTCACCCATTTCCTTGACGCCCGGAGACAAACGAATGATCAACAAGATAGCCCTGTCGGTGGCCGACGCGCTCGCCGATGTGAAAGACGGCGCGACCGTGCTCATCGGAGGATTCGGCACTGCCGGTATCCCGGCCGAGCTGATCGACGGGCTGATCGCGCAGGGCGCCAAGGACCTGACGGTGGTCAACAACAACGCGGGCAACGGCGAGACCGGGCTGGCGGCCTTGCTCAAAGCTGGACGCGTGCGCAAGATCATCTGCAGCTTTCCCAGGCAGGCCGACAGCCATGTGTTTGACGCGCTGTACCGCAGCGGCAAGCTGGAGCTGGAACTGGTGCCGCAAGGCAACCTGGCCGAACGCATCCGTGCCGCCGGGGCCGGCATTGGCGCATTTTTCTGCCCAACAGCTTTCGGCACCGAACTGGCTAAGGGCAAGGAAACGCGCGAGATCAACGGCCGGCATTACGTGCTCGAATACCCGATTTACGGCGATGTGGCGCTGATCAAGGCCGAGCGCGGCGACCGCTGGGGCAACCTGACCTACCGCATGTCGGCGCGCAATTTCGGCCCCGTCATGGCCACGGCGGCCAGGAAAACGGTGGCCACGGTGCACGAGCTCGTCGAGTTGGGCGCGCTGGATCCCGAGAGCATCGTGACGCCTGGCATCCATGTCAGCCAGGTCGTGCGAATCGAGCGTGTCGCCACCCAGGCTGGCGGCATCAAACCAAGTGCCAAATCGGCTTCTGGTACATAAGGAACAAGCATGAGTAGCTATCAAAAACGAAACAAGGAAGAGTTGGCCCAGCGCGTCGCCCAGGACATCTTTGATGGCGCCTACGTCAACCTGGGCATCGGCATGCCGACCCAGGTCGCCAACCACATTCCGGCCGGCATGGAAGTGGTGCTGCACAGCGAAAACGGCAT
>JBDSZF010000126.1:0-8471 GCA_039925285.1 Polaromonas sp. | reverse complement strand
GGACGCGGCTGGTGGTCGCGCCACCGATCAGCAGCGGGATATTGTTCAGGCGGAAATGATCGTCTTTCTGCATCTCGCTGGCGACATACTGCATTTCTTCCAGGCTGGGCGTGATCAGCCCCGACAGGCCGACGATGTCGGCGCCTTCAGCCTTGGCCAGCGCCAAAATCTCGTGGCACGGCACCATCACGCCCATGTTGACGACCTCGAAGTTGTTGCACTGCAAGACCACGGTGACGATGTTCTTGCCGATGTCGTGCACGTCGCCCTTGACGGTGGCGATGATGATCTTGCCCTTGGTCT
Organism: Polaromonas sp.; assembly: GCA_039925285.1. Taxonomy (GTDB): domain Bacteria; phylum Pseudomonadota; class Gammaproteobacteria; order Burkholderiales; family Burkholderiaceae_C; genus Polaromonas. Next base: position 8,168 of record JBDSZF010000126.1, on the reverse strand, counting down.
TGACGTCGCCGCCGGCGGCCTCGAGCAGCAGCTTCTCGGCCTCGATGTAGGGCAGCAGGTGCGCCACGGCCTGCTTCATGACGCGGGCGCTCTTGACCACCTGCGGCAGGAACATCTTGCCCTGGCCGAACAGGTCGCCGACCACGTTCATGCCGTCCATCAGCGGGCCTTCGATGACGTGCAGCGGCCTCCCGCCTCCGGCCTTGATGGCCTGCCAGACCTCCTCGGTGTCCTCGACGATGAACTCGTTCAGGCCATGCACCAGCGCATGCGACAGCCGCGCGCGTATCGGCAGCGCGCGCCACTCGTACTTCTTGCTGTCGTCGCGCGCGCCGCTCCGGGCGGTTTCGGCGACCTCGATCAGGCGCTCGCCCGGCGTCAGGTGTTCCTCGCCGTCCTTGTAGACGGGCTGGCGATTGAGCACCACGTCCTCGACGCGCTCGCGCAGCAGCGGCTCCAGGTCGTCATAGACGCCGACCATGCCGGCGTTGACGATGCCCATGTCCATGCCAGCCTGGATCGCGTGGTAGAGAAAGACGGTGTGGATGGCCTCGCGCACCGGGTCGTTGCCGCGAAAGCTGAACGAAACGTTGGACACGCCGCCCGAGACCTTGGCGCCCGGCAGGTTGGCCTTGATCCAGCGCGTGGCCTCGATGAAATCGACCGCGTAGTTGTTGTGCTCCTCGATGCCGGTGGCAATGGCGAAGATGTTGGGGTCGAAGATGATGTCCTCGGGCGCAAAGCCGACCTCGTCGACCAGCACGCGGTAGGCGCGCTCGCAGATCTCGACCTTGCGCTGGTAGGTGTCGGCCTGGCCCTTCTCGTCGAAGGCCATGACGACGGCGGCTGCGCCGTAGCGCCTGAGCAGCCTGGCCTGGTGCCTGAAGGGCTCGACGCCCTCCTTCATCGAGATCGAGTTGACGATGCCCTTGCCCTGGATGCAGCGCAGGCCGGCCTCGATCACGCTCCACTTGGAGCTGTCGATCATGATGGGAACGCGCGCGATGTCGGGCTCGCCGGCGATCAGGTTCAGGAAGCGCACCATGGCCGCCTGGCTGTCGAGCATCGCCTCGTCCATGTTGATGTCGATGATCTGCGCGCCGTTTTCGACCTGCTGGCGCGCCACGGCGAGCGCCTTTTCGTACTCGCCGTTCAGGATCATGCGGGCGAAGGCCTTGGAGCCGGTGACATTGGTGCGCTCGCCGATGTTGACAAACGTGGCGCTTGGGGACCGCCCTTCAGCGCTGTCTTCAACTGAATAGGCGGTGCCAATCGCGACCGGCTCCAGGCCGGACAGCTTCATGGGCGGGACTTCTTGAGGAAACTGAATTTGGGACATGACTCACCTTGGAATAAAGGTGAGCGTCGTTGCTAAAAAGGGATGATGCGGCCCTGTTTACCCAAGCCTGACGAAATCTTGATTTCGCTGCAACGCTCCTTGGGTGGGGGCTAATTTTAATCATCTAATGCCAGCCCTTGTCTGCGGCGCAGCAGAAAATCAGGCAGCTTCCCGGTAAAACAGCCCGCGCTGCACAGGGCGTCCGGCCATCGGCGCCACCGCATGCGCAATCGCCGCGATGTGCTCGGGCGTGGTGCCGCAGCAGCCGCCGACGATGTTGACCAGCCCTTCGGCCGCAAACTCGTGCAGCAGGCGCGAGGTCACATCGGGCGTTTCGTCAAAACCGGTGTCGCTCATCGGGTTGGGCAGGCCGGCATTCGGGTAGCAGCTGATGAAGGTGTCGGGCGCGGCCTTGGCCAGCTCCTGGATGTAGGGGCGCATCAGCGCCGCGCCGAGCGCGCAGTTGAGGCCGACGGCCAGCGGCTCGGCGTGGCGCACGCTGTACCAGAAGGCTGTCACGGTCTGGCCGCTCAAAATCCGGCCCGAGGCATCGGTCACGGTGCCGCTGATGATGATCGGCAGGCGCTCGCCGGAGTTTTCAAAATACTCGTCGATGGCAAACAGCGCCGCCTTGGCATTGAGCGTGTCAAAAATCGTTTCGACCAGCAGCACATCGGCGCCGCCCCTGACCAGCGCTTCGGTCTGCTCGTAATAGGCTTTGCGCAATTCTTCAAAGCTGGTGTTGCGCGCGCCCGCGTCGTTCACGTCGGGGCTGATGCTGGCGGTCTTGGGCGTGGGGCCGAGCGCGCCGACGACAAAGCGCGGTTTCTCGGGCGTCGAGAACTTGTCGCAGGCGGCGCGGGCAATGCGCGCCGATTCGTAGTTCATTTCCACCGCCAGATCGGCCATGTCGTAATCGGCCTGCGCCACCGTGGTCGCGCCGAAGGTGTTGGTCTCGATCAGGTCGGCGCCGGCGGCCAGGTAGCCTTCGTGGATGTCGCGGATCACGTCGGGCCGCGTCAGGCTCAGCAGCTCGTTGTTGCCCTTGACGTCCTTGTGAAAGTCCTTGAAGCGCTCACCCCGGTACTGGGCTTCGCTGAGCTTGAAGCGCTGGATCATGGTGCCCATCGCACCGTCGAGAATCAGGATGCGTTGCGCCAGAATGGCTGGCAGGGCTTGGGCACGGGTATATTGAAGAAGTTTCATAACAGGCGCATTGTAAGAAAACATCGAATGCCTGCCTGCTGGCGCGGGGTTTGGACCCGCATGCCATCGACCCGCAAAGACGTGGAGGAAATCCAGAAAATGAGCCGTCTCAAGACATGCGGTGCCCTGCTGCTGGCGGCCTGGACGCTGGCGGGCTGCCAGCCGAAAGCGGCGCCGGGCTGGTCGGGCTATATCGAGGGCGACTATGTGTATGTGTCGTCGCAACTGGGCGGCACGCTGTCGCAGCTGAATGTGCGGGAAGGCGACCAGGCCAGCCAGGGCATGGTGCTGTTTGCGCTGGAATCTGAAAACGAGCAGGCCGCCCGGCTGGAGGGCGATGCCCGGCTGGCCCGCGCCAACGCCCAGCTTGCCGACTCGGCCAAAGGCAAGCGCAGCGACGAAATCGCGGTGATTGAGGCCCAGATCAGCCAGGCCCGCGCCCAGGCCCGGCTGTCGGCCACGGCGCTGGCCCGCGAGGAGCGGCTGGTCAGCCAGGGCTTTGTGTCGGCCGCGCACCGCGACGGGCTGCTGGCCGCGCAGGCCCAGAGCGCTGCCCGCCTGAACGAGCTGACGGCGCAGTTGCGCGTGGCCCGGCTGCCCGCGCGAAGCGATGAGCGCGCCGCCGCCGCCGCCGATGCCGATGCGGCCCGGCAGTCGCTGCGCCAGTTGGCCTGGCGCGAGGCGCAAAAATCGCGCACCGCGCCCGCCAGCGGGCGGGTGACGGACACCTTCTTTCGCGTCGGCGAAACGGTGCAGGCGGGGCAGCCGGTGCTGGCGCTGCTGCCGCCGGGCAATGTCAAGGCGCGCTTTTTTGTGCCTGAATCGGTGCTCGGAAAGCTCCAGCCGGGCGCGGCGGTGCAGATCGTGTGCGACGGCTGCGGGGCGCCGATAACGGCCAGGATCTCGTTCATTTCCAGCCGGGCCGAGTACACGCCGCCGGTGATTTATTCCAATGCGCAGCGCGCCAAGCTGGTCTTCATGGCCGAGGCGCGGCCCAGCGCCAGCGACGGCGCGCGGCTCCAGCCTGGCCAGCCGGTGGATGTGCTTCCGGTGGCGGGAGCGGCGCCGTGAGCCTGAGCATTGACGTGACTGGCCTGACCAAGCGCTATGGCGGTCGCGCCGTGGTCAACAAGCTGTCGATCCAGCTGGAGGCCGGGCGCATCTGCGGCTTTCTGGGGCCCAACGGCAGCGGCAAGACCACGACGCTGCGCATGCTATGCGGGCTGCTGACGCCCGACAGCGGCGCCGGCACCTGTCTGGGGCTGGACCTCATCACGCAGGCGGCGCAGATCAAGCGCCAGGTCGGCTACATGACGCAGCGCTTTGGCCTGTACGAAGACCTGACGATCCGCGAAAACCTGGACTTTGTCGCCCGCCTGTTCGAGCTGCCACGGCGCAGGCAGGCGGTGGACCAGGCGCTGGAGCGGCTGGCCCTGACGGCGCGGCAGCAACAGCTGGCCGGCACGCTCTCGGGCGGCTGGAAGCAGCGGCTGGCGCTGGCGGCCTGCCTGCTGCACGCGCCGCGCCTGTTGCTGCTCGACGAGCCGACCGCCGGGGTCGACCCGAAAGCGCGCCGCGACTTCTGGGATGAAATCCACCGGCTGGCCGCGCAGGGCATCACGGTGCTGGTCTCGACGCACTACATGGATGAAGCCGCCCGCTGCCACGAGCTGATCTACATCGCCAACGGCCAGGTGCTGACGCACGGCACCCAGGCCGACATCATCGCGCGGGCGGCGCTGGCCGTCTGGTCCATCAGCGGCGCCCATCTGGAAGCGCTGGTGGCGCCCATCAAGGCGCTGCCTGGCGTTCGCAGTGTGTCCGTTTTTGGCAACACCCTGCACGTCGCTGGCACCGATCAGGCGCTGTTGCAGGCTTCGCTGGCACCGTACCAGGCGCGGGCCGACCTGCAACTGGCGCCCGCCCAGGTGGACCTGGAAGATGTCTTCATCAGCCTCATGGACCAACCCCCTGACGTGAAGGTCACGGCATGAGCGCCTCATTTTCCTTGGCCCGCGTGGTGGCCATCATCATCAAGGAATTCCAGCAGATGATGCGCGAGCGCCTGACCTTTGCGATGGCCATCGGCGTGCCGGTGATGCAGCTGATCCTGTTTGGCTACGCCATCAACAACGACCCCAAGGGCCTGCCCACCGCCGTGGTGGCCTACGACCACGGGCCGCTGGCGCGCAGCCTGGTGGCCGCGATCCAGAACACCGGTTACTTTCACGTCGTGGCCCAGCCCGCCACCGAGGCGCAGGCCGAGCGCCTGATCGAATCGGGCGAGGTGCAGTTCATGCTGGCGATTCCGCCCGATTTTTCAAAACGCGTGGTGCGCGGCGAAAAGCCCGCCGTGCTGATGGCCGTCGACGCCACCGACCCGTCGGCCGCCAGCAACGCCATTGCCGCGCTGAGCCAGGTCACGCCCACCGCGCTGGCCCGCGACCTGAGCGGCCCGCTGGCCGGGCTGCAGCCGCGTCAGGCGCCGTTTGAGCTGCGCATCCACCGCCGCTACAACCCCGAAGGCCTGACCCGCTACAACATCGTTCCCGGCCTGATCGGCACCATTTTGACCATGACGATGGTGATGCTGACCTCGCTGGCCATGACCCGCGAGCGCGAGCGCGGCACCATGGAAAACCTGCTCGCCACGCCGGTGCGCCCGTTCGAGGTGATGGTCGGCAAGATCGCGCCCTACATCATCATCGGCTACGTGCAGCTCACCGTCATCGTGCTGGCCGCCGTGCTGCTGTTCAAGGTGCCGATTCTGGGCAGCGTGCCCCTGCTGATGGCGGTGATCGGCCTGTTCATGCTGGCCAATCTGGGCGTTGGTTTCACTTTCTCGACCCTGGCGACCAACCAGTTGCAGGCCATGCAGATGACGTTTTTCTTCTTTTTGCCCTCGATGCTGCTGTCGGGTTTCATGTTTCCGTTTCGCGGCATGCCGCCCTGGGCGCAGGCGCTGGGCGAAGTGCTGCCACTGACCCATCTGCTGCGGGCGGTGCGCGCCATCATGCTCAAGGGCGCCTGCCTCAGCGAAGTCGCGCACAACCTGTGGCCGATGGCGCTGTTTTTAACGGTGATGGGCGCGATTGCACTCAAACGCTACCGCCAGACGCTGGATTGACGCCGCCGCCGTTTCCCTCAAAATCCCCGGACAATCGCAGCTTCAAACGCCCACCGCGCCCGGACCAGAAACTACATGCCGAATCAGAACCTTGTCCTTATCCGGACTGCGTATGCAGCTCCTTAATAAATAGCACACTACTTTGTCCATCCAGCATATTCTTCAAGAAGTCTTCGGCTACGGCGCGTTCCGTGGCCCGCAGCAAGCCATCATCGAGCAGGTGGTCCAGGGCGGCGATGCGCTGGTGCTGATGCCCACGGGCGGCGGCAAGTCGCTGTGCTACCAGATTCCGGCCATCGCACGCCAGCAAGCCGGCCATGGCGTGACCATCGTGATCTCGCCGCTGATCGCGCTGATGCACGACCAGGTCGGCGCGCTGCTGGAAGCCGGCGTGTCGGCGGCGTTTCTCAACTCCACCCAGACCTATGAGCAAAGCAGCCAGCTCGAAGCGCGGCTGCTACGCAATGAGCTAACGCTGCTCTACGCCGCGCCCGAGCGCATCAACACGCCGCGCATGAAGGGCCTGCTGGCGTCGCTGCACGAGCGCGGGCTGCTGAGCCTGTTTGCGATTGACGAGGCGCATTGCGTGAGCCAGTGGGGCCACGATTTCCGGCCCGAATACCGATCCTTAAGCCTGCTGCACGAAACTTTTCCGGACGTGCCGCGCATGGCGCTGACCGCCACGGCCGACGCGCTGACGCGCCAGGACATGATCGAGCGGCTCAAGCTGGAGGACGCGCAGCAGTTCGTCAGCAGCTTTGACCGGCCCAACATCCGCTACAGCATCGTCGAAAAGACCGATGCGACACGCCAGCTGCTGCGCTTCATCCAGACCGAGCATGCGGGCGAAGCCGGCATCGTCTATTGCCAGTCGCGCAAGCGCGTCGAGGAAATCGCCGGCATGCTGGAAGACGCCGGCATCAAGGCCATGGCCTACCACGCCGGGCTCGACGCCAAACTGCGCCAGCAGCGCCAGGACCGTTTTTTGCGCGAAGACGGCATGGTGATGGTGGCGACGATCGCCTTTGGCATGGGCATTGACAAGCCCGATGTGCGCTTTGTCGCGCACCTGGACATGCCGAAAAACATCGAAGGCTATTACCAGGAAACCGGCCGCGCCGGCCGCGATGGCTTGCCCGCCGACGCCTGGATGGTCTATGGCCTGCAGGACGTGGTGAACCAGCGCCGCATGATAGACACCAGCGAAGTCGCCAGCGAGGAATTCAAGCAGGTGATGCGCGGCAAGCTCGATGCGCTGCTGACGCTGGCCGAGGGCACGCGCTGCCGCCGCGTCAGCCTGCTGGGCTATTTTGGCGAGGCCAGCGAGCCTTGCGGCAACTGCGACAACTGCTTGCATCCGCCGGCGGTCTGGGACGCGACCGAGGCGGCGCGCAAGATGCTCAGCTGCATCTACCGCGTGCAGCAGGCCAGCGGCATCAGCTTTGGCGCCGGGCACATCATGGACATCCTGCGCGGCAAGCCGACCGAAAAAGTCGTGCAATATGGCCACGACCAGCTCAGCACCTTCGGCATAGGCGCCGACCTGGCCGAGCCGCAGTGGCGCGGCGTGCTGCGCCAGCTGATCGCCAGCAACCTGGTGCGGGTCAACGCCGAAGCGTTCAACACGCTGCAGCTGATGCCAGACGCTCGCCAGGTGCTCAAGGGCGAAGTCAGCGTGCTGCTGCGCCAGCAGGCCGTGAGCAGCAAGGCCGAGCGCACGCGGCGCGGCAGCAAATCGCCGGTCAAAACGTCGGTCAAGGGCATGGCCGAAGCCACCCTGAACGCCGGTGCGCTGGAACGGCTGGCCCGCCTGAAAACCTGGCGCACCGACGTGGCCCGGGAGCACAACCTGCCGCCGTTCGTGATCTTCCACGACGCCACGCTGCGCGCGATTGCCGAGCAGGCGCCGCAAGACCTGCACGCGCTGAGCGGCATCAGCGGCATGGGCGTGAAGAAGCTGGCGGCGTATGGGGCCGAGGTGCTGCGGGTGTGTTCGGAAGGGGATTGAAACGCGCAAGGCTTTGCAGGCTCCGGGTTGGCCGGTTTGAGTTGGTATTTATGATGAAAAGTGGCTCTAGCGCAAGCTGGATTGGCGTGAGCAGCTACTTTTTTGATAGTGCCAGGGATTTAATCGGAATCTGACCCTCAATTCATCTCAATTCATCGGCGGGCGGGCGGCCGGCCGGTCGATTTTCTGACCGGCTTTCTCTCGGCCGACGACAAGGCGCAAGGCCGCCCGGTCGGCGTGGCGCTCGACAAATCGGGCGCGCTGCTGGTGGCCGACGATGTGGGCAACGTGGTCTGGCGCGTGGCGCGGGCCAGATAGTTGCTATTGTTTTGATAGCATCTTTCACCCGTGGGACGTGTGCTAAGGCTATTTCCGACAAACGGTGTCCCATTGGATGCAAAATAGGCACCGTTACTCTAAACCACAGGAGCCGCGACGATGAACTCAGACCTCTGCACCGTTGGCAAGCCGTCCCTGGAAGCATCGCA
>JBDSZF010000125.1:0-13587 GCA_039925285.1 Polaromonas sp. | reverse complement strand
CCTGTTCGACATGGGCAACCGCGACCTGAACCGGCGCTGGGTCTTCGTCACGCTCAAGCTCGCGCAGACGCTGCTCGACCTGCCCGGCGGCGTGTCCAACATCGACCTCACGGTGAAGGATTTGTTCGGCGCCAACCAGGTGGCCGACGCCGTGCGCGCCCAGACCGGCCTGACGGTGGACAGCTGGATGCAGACCAACTCGGGCCTGCTCAACGCGCTGAGCAACCAGACCGTGTCGAACAACCTGATCCGCAGCTTTGTCGTGATCATTGTGGCGCTGGGAATTTCGAGCGTGCTGGTGGTCAGCGTGGTGCAAAAACAGCGCGAGATCGGCATTTTGCGCGCCATGGGCGCCGGGCGTCGCCGCATCATGACGGTGTTTTTGCTGCAGGGCGGGCTGGTCGGGCTGGCCGGCTCGGTGCTGGGCTCGGCGCTGGCCTTCGGCCTGCTGGTGGTGTTTTCGCATGTCTTCAAGAGCCCTGATGGCGGCTCGCTGTTTTCGGCGCAGCTGGACCCGATGCTGGTGCTGCTGGCGTCCGTGGTGGCCTGCGGCGTGGGTGTGGCGGCGGCGGCGATACCGGCGCGCAGCGCGGCGCGCATGGACCCGGTGCAGGCGATTCGGGCGTGAGTTGGTGCGCTCAGAACCTGTCCACGATCTCCTGATCATTGCGCCCTATTTGTCCTGTCTTTGTCCCGAAACTGTGCATATTTGTGCGTCAATGAGGGTATTCCATGAAAAGTCTATGGCATCTTTTGTGCTTCAATGAAAAGGTCTGTGGCCTTGTGCCAAGATCTGATCGGGAGAGACCGCTGGCATGCACCAGCGGCGCCGAAGGAGCAACCGCCCCGGAAACTCTCAGGCAAAAGGACCGATCGGCTCATAGAACTCTGAAGAGTTGCCGGACTTTGTCAGTCGGCACACCGCAGGAGCAAGCGCACCCGGCAGCGGGGCGTGAATCTCTCAGGTCCTAAACAGAGGGGGCGTGCGTTGCGCATGGTGCGCAGCGTGCCACGTCACCATGACCTGTTGGGAGCCTTTTTTCATGAAATCAATCGCAGTCATCGGCGGCGGCATCACCGGTGTCACCACCGCCTATGCCCTGGCCAAGCGCGGCTTTGCCGTCACCCTGTTCGAAAAACACCGCTATGCGGCGATGGAAACGTCGTTTGCCAACGGCGGCCAGCTGTCGGCGTCCAACGCCGAGGTCTGGACCCACTGGTCGACCATCGTCAAGGGCCTGAAGTGGATGCTCAAAGGCGATGCACCGCTGCTGGTCAACCCCAAGCCAAGCTGGCACAAGCTGTCGTGGTTTGCCGAATTCATCGGCAACATTGCGCACTACCGGCAAAACACCATCGAGACCACCCGCCTGGCCGTGGCGGCGCGCGAGCACCTGTTTGCCTGGGCCGATGCCGAAGGCGTGGACTTCGACCTGAAGAAGCAAGGCATCCTGCACATCTACCGCGACAAGAAAGGCTTTGACCACGCCGGGGAGGTGTCAAAACTGCTGGCCGCCGGCGGCCTGCCGCGCCGCCCGGTCACGCCGGCCGAGATGCGCGCCATCGAACCCACGCTGGCCGGCACTTACTACGGCGGCTACTTCACCGAGAGCGACGCCACCGGCGACATCCACAAGTTCACCGTCGGCCTGGCCGCGGCCATCGAGCGTCTGGGCGTGCGCTGCCTGTACGGGCAGGATGTGCTGTCGCTGCGCAGCGACGGCGAGACCGCCAGCGTCACCGTGGCCGAGGCTGACGGCCCCAGGACCCACCGCTTCGATGGTCTGGTGGTGTGCGCTGGCGTGAGCAGCCGCGACTTTGCCGCCCAGCTCGGTGACCGTGTCAACATCTATCCGGTCAAGGGTTATTCGATCACCGTCAACCTGCGGGACGCGCAAAGCCAGCAGGCAGCCCCCACCGTGAGCCTGCTCGATGACGAAACCAAGCTGGTCACCAGCCGCCTGGGGCTCGATCGCCTGCGCGTTGCCGGCACGGCCGAGTTCAACGGCTGCAACAAGGACATCCGCGCCGACCGCATTGAGCCTCTGATCGACTGGGTTCACCAGTGCTTTCCTGGCGTGAGCACGCAGCAGGTGGTGCCCTGGGCCGGCCTGCGCCCGATGATGCCCAACATGATGCCGCGCGTGGGCCGCGGCCGCAGTGCCAATGTCTTCTACAACACCGGCCATGGCCACCTCGGCTGGACGCTGTCGGCCGTCACCGCCGACATGGTGGCAGGCGTGATCGTGCAAGCCTGTGGTGCACGCGCACCCGCCGCTGGCGCGCAACCCGCCCTGCAGCCTCGGCATTCCTGAGGCTTGACCCCCGTGCTGCCGGGCCCGTGGGTGCCCGGCGCCGTGTGCTTTGCCGCGCCTTGTTGGTCGCAGCGGCCATTTCGATCGGGGGCCCGGGCGCCCTGTTGTGGATGTGGATGACCGCTTTCGTCGGCATGGCCACGAAATACGCCGAGGTGGTGCTGGCGGTATACCGCGAGGTCGACGAGCCCGCAACGGTTCGCCAAAGCCGCAACAAAGCCCCCATTTCTGCGCGTTGGAAGTCGGCAATAGATGCACACTTCCCCCACCTCTATAAACTCGGGCAGGCGACCGATTGATCAATGCACCCAGCACCACTCATGTCCCGTCACTCAGACCACCTTGAAACACGGCCCCTGAGTCTGAAACGCTCACAGGCCGAGCCGTTTGAGTAAAAAAGAAACGCTGAACAAAATGGAAGCTTTCAACCGGTCACTGTTCTTGTGGATCAACGCGGGTGTCAACACGCCGTCCTGGGCGATCGATACGGCCATTGTTCTCGCCGACGGCCTCATCTACTTAATCCCTGTGCTGCTATTGGTCCTCTGGCTTTGGGGCGATGGCGCACGCCGCAATCAGGCGATCAAGGCGTGCCTGGTGACCCTGCTGGCGCTTGGTGCAAATCAAGTGATTGGCTTGGTCTGGCAGCATCCGCGACCGTTCATGATCGGACTCGGCCACGCCTGGATACCTCACGCGGCCGATTCTTCTTTCCCCAGCGATCACATGACCGTATTTGCCGCCATCGGCCTGACCTTGCTGCTCGGTGGTGCGTTCCGATTGGCCGCGGCCATCCTGGCAACAGGTTTTGCCGTGGCTTGGGCGCGGATATTCCTGGGGGTGCATTTCCCTTTGGACATGGCGGGAGCCGTCGCCGTGACGGGTATCGCTTATGCCGTCGTCTCGCCGCTTTGGCGAATGGCTGGCGACACCCTTACCAACCTGGCCGGGAAGCTGTACCGCACCGTTTTTGCCCACCCAATCGCTTATGGATGGATTCGGCGCTAGCCAAGCGAAGTTACGCATTGCTCAAAATGACTGGCATCAAGAAACTGTTGGACGAGAAGAACGTGCATTTCGCCTTCGAGATCAGTCTCCTGTTCAAAGGCGCGCTTGCGCTGGCAGAAATCGCCGCCAGCATTTTTGCGTACTTCGTGACTACGCAATTCCTGCTTGATCTGGCGAGCGTCATTACACGGACGGAACTGACGGAGGACCCTCGCGACTTCGTTGCCAATCATCTGCTCGATGCCGCGCAAGGTCTGTCCGTGAGCAGCCAGCACTTCACAGCCTTCTATTTGTTCAGCCACGGCGTCGTCAAATTCTGGCTCATCATCGGTCTTTGGCAAAAGAAGCTGGGCTACTATCCGGCCGCCATGGCTGTATTCGGTGTGTTCATTCTCTATCAGCTGTATCGATACAGCTTCACGCACTCACTATTGTTGCTGCTCATCACAGCCCTGGATGTCGCCGTTATTGGATTGACGTGGTTCGAGTACCAGCATTTGCGGCGCATCTTGCCCAATGGCCTGAAGTAGCCTGCCGCCGACCAGAATGCAAGCCCAGACTTAAGGTACGATTTCTCCGTTTCGTCAGCCACCGACAGCCGACGAATCCGAATGTCGGGTATCCGTTGTTGTTGCCGTTCAACCGAACGGCTCCTGGCTGGCTTTCGTTCACGCAGTACAACTTTTGAATAGTGCAAACCGCTGCCCAGCCAGCAAGACTCATGCGTTCACAATAGCCAGACCGCATGAACACCCCACCCACCCCCATCCTGCGCCTCGCCGACATCCGCCGCAGCTACAACGTCGGCACGGAAGTCGAAACCGAGGTGCTGCACGGCATCAGCCTGGCGCTGCAGCAGGCCGAGTTCGTCGCGCTCAAGGGGCCGTCGGGCTCGGGCAAGAGCACGCTGCTCAACATCATCGGCCTGCTGGAGCGGCCGACCTCGGGCACGCTGGAAATCGCCGGCCAGCCGACCCAGTCGCTGGGCGATGCGGCGCTGACGCAGCTGCGCGGCGCCACCATCGGCTTCGTGTTCCAGTTCCACCATTTGCTGCCAGCCTTCACGGCGCTGGAAAACGTGCTGCTGCCGTCCATCATCGCGCACGGCACCGCCACGCTTGACGCCGAAACCAACGCGCGCGAACTGCTGGCCCGCGTCGGCCTGAAGGGCGCCGAATACAAGCGCCCCGGCGAGCTGTCGGGCGGCATGCAGCAGCGCGTGGCGATAGCGCGGGCGCTGTCGCTCAGGCCGCGCCTGATCCTGGCCGATGAACCGACCGGCAACCTCGACACCGTGTCGGCCGACGAAGTGTTCGGCCTGCTGCGCGAGTTCAACCGCGACCACGGCAGCGCCTGCCTGATCGTCACGCACGACCCGCGCCTGGCGGCGCGTTGCGACCGCTTGATCGATCTGGTGGACGGGCGGTTGGTAGCGCGCTAAATGCTATACATTCCGTAGCTTATTGCGTCCGTTTCATATGGGCTGGAGGCCAGAATTGGCACGGATGCAAGACCCGGGCGCAGCACCGATAAATCAGGCAGGCCAAGGGTGGGCAGATGAGCACTTTAAACCTGTCGGGAAAATTTACACACCCGTCCTGTTAGCGAGGTTCCCTGTCGCGAAGGCTCACGCAAGCCCTTGTTCTTGAATCTCTTTCTCAACGTGGCTTGAAATTTGCAGCTCGTTTTCTTCACCCACGCCGGAGCACGGTGTGACGGCGGCCGCCAAATTCAACCCACTCCAGGAGACAGGAAAATGTTCAAACGCCTTCGTTCCCTGCTGTTGCCCCTGGCTCTCAGCTTGCCCCTGAGCGCTCTGGCCGGTCTGTTCACCAGCATGTTTGTATTCGGCGACAGCTTGTTGGATACGGGAAACCTGGCATGGGTCAGTGGCGGAGGGCTGCCGCCGCAGCCGGTCGGATCCGGCTTCAACGGCCCGTACTACCAGAACACCCGCCTCTCCAACGGCCCGCTCTGGATCGAGGGGGTGGCTGCTGGCCTGGGTCTGGCCAATACGGCCGCGCCCGCTCTGCTGGGGGGCAACAACTACGCCTTTGCTGGCGCGATGACAGGCACCGGCCAAAATCCACCCGGTGTGCTGGCCCAGGCTGTCGGTCTTTGGGGTCAGGGAAGCGCTGCCTTGGGACTGCCGGCGCATCCCTTGGCTGATCCCAACGCCCTGTATGTGGTGGTGGGCGGTGGCAATGACATGCGTGATGTGCGCTCGCTCTACCCCGGAATGAGCGCGCCGGAGGTGACCGCGCATCAGGCGGCAGCCGCGGCGGCGATCGTCAACCTTGCGACCACGCTGGGCTACCTGGCAAGCGTGGGGGCCAAAAACATCCTGATTGCCACCGTTCCGGATCTTGGCTACACACCGGAGGCCGCGCTCCGGAGCCTGCAGTTGAGTTTGCCCGACATTCAGGCGGCGTCGTCTGACGCGTCGGCCTGGTTCAATGCCGGGGTTCCGGGCCTGATGGGCTTTGGCGCCTCGCTGGGGCTGCACATGAACCTGCTGGACATTGCCGGCCTGTTCAATGACATCCTTGCGAATCCGGCCAGCTTTGGCATCACCAACACCAGTTTGCCGTGTGCGGGGTTTGAATTTTCAGCGGGCGCGAGCTGTGATACGTCGCTGTTTGCGGACGTGCTGCACCCCTCCGCCTATGCCGGGAGCCTGCTGGCGCGCGCCGCGCTCGACGTGCTGGGCGTGCCGGAACCCGATACTCTGGTCCTTTTCGGGCTGGCGTTGCTGGCGCTGGCCGTTGCGCACCGCCGCCGGGCTGCTGGGCGACAGAGCGGCTGGCCTTGCCATGGTCACAGCGTCAGTCGGAGTTGAGCGCCTGATCAGATCCAGTCAGCGCATCAGCTCCAGCAGCGTGCGCGCCACCACCTTGGTCGCCCGGCGCAAGTCCTCCAGCACCAGGTGCTCGTCGGCGCGCTTGGCGTTGCTCTCGAACACCGTGCGCGGGCCGGCGCCATAGATGGCGGCCGGAATGCCGGCCGCACCGAACAGGCGCACGTCGGTGTACAGCGGCGTGCCGGAGGTCGGAATAGGCTCGCCGAAGACGGCTTCGCCGTGCTTTTGCAGGGTTTGCACCAGTTCGGCATTGCGGCTGTCGGGTTTCCACGAGTTGGCCATCAACAGGCGTTTGATGTCCACCGTGATGCCGGGCAGGGTGGCCGCCGCTTCGGCAATCACGCGGCGCACATCGGCTTCTACCTCGACCGGGTTTTCCTCGGGAATCATTCGGCGGTCGAGCTTGAGCACCACCTTGCCGGGCACCACGTTGGTATTGGTGCCGCCTTCGATGCGGCCGACGTTGAGGTAAGGGTGCTTGATGCCCTCGACTTTCGAGATGATGGACTTGTAGAGCTTGTTTTGCCCATAGAGCGCGTTGAGGATGGCACTGGCGCCCTGCAGCGCGTCGATGCCGGTGTCGGGGATGGCGGCATGGGCCATCTTGCCGTGCACCGTGACCTCGAGTTGCAGGCAGCCGTTGTGCGCGGTGATGACCTGGTAGCTGAAGCCGGCGGCAATCAGGAAATCGGCGTGGATCAGATTCTTGCGCAACAGCCAGCCGGGGCCGAGCTCGCCGCCGAATTCCTCGTCGTAGGTGAAGATCAGCTCGATGCCGCCCTTGAGCGGCAGGCCCAGCGCTTCGAGCGCGCGCACGGCAAAGGCGTAGGTGGCGAAGTCGCTCTTGTTGACGGCGGCGGCGCGGCCGTAGAGCTTGCCGTCCACCACGTCGCCGCCATACGGGTCATGCGTCCAGCCGTCGCCGGGCGGCACCACGTCGCCGTGGGCGTTGAGCGCGATGATTTTGCCCGCGCCGTAGTGGCGGCGAACGACCAGGTTGGTGATCGATTCGAGCCCGTAGTCTTTCACTTCCCGGGCCGGAACCGCATGTTTTTCAGCCTCGAATCCGAAGTCCTTGAGCAGTTCGGCGGTGCGCTCTGCGTGCGGCGCGTTGTTGCCGGGCGGCGTATCGGTGGGCACGCGCACGAGCTGCTGCAGAAATTGCACTTCCTCGTCGAAATGGACGTCGATCCAGGCGTCAAGGGCGGTGTAGTGAGAAGCGGCTGTCATGATTATTCCGTGGCAAGTTGCTCAAGCAGGGTCTGGAAGGCGCGCACGCACAGGTCGGCGTCGTCGCTGGTGATGGATTCGAGCGGGTTGTGGCTGATGCCGGCGTTCAGGCCGCGCAGGAACAGCATGGCCTGCGGCATGATTTCGTGCAGCTTCATGGCGTCGTGGCCGGCGCCGCTGGGCATGCGGAAAACCGGCAGGCCCAGCGTCTCGACTGCGCGTTCCCAGCGCTGCTGCCACTCGGGCGCGCTGGGCGCGGCGGCGGCGCGCAGGGTTTCTTCGAGCTTGTAATGCAGGCCGCGCCGCTCGCAGAGGGCTTGCAGCGCGTTGCAGATATCGGCGGCGCAGGCGTCGCGCACCTCGTCGGTGGTGGCGCGGATGTCCAGGCTGAATGTGCAGCGCCCCGGCACCACGTTGATGGAGCCGTTGGGCACTTCAAGCATGCCCACGGTCGCCACCAGATGGGGCACGCTGGCGCCACGCTTCTCGACGTAAAGGGCCAGCTCCGCGGCGGCCGTCGCGGCGTCGCGGCGGCGGTCCATCGGCGTGGTGCCGGCATGGCTGGCCATGCCGATGATTTCGCCAACATAGCGAACGCTGCCGTTGATCGAGGTCACGACGCCCAGCGGCAGATCGACCTCGTTGAGGACCGGCCCCTGCTCGATATGCACCTCGACAAAACCAAGGTATTTCGCGGGGTCCCGCTTCAGTTTCGGAATGTCGTCAATCGACAGGCCGGCCTGCGCCATGGCCTCGCGCATCGTGATGCCGTCGGCGTCCTGCTGGTCCAGCCAGGCCGGCTCAAAGTGGCCGGTCAGCGCGCCCGAGCCGAGAAAGGTCGCCTTGTAGCGCTGGCCTTCCTCTTCGGCAAAACCGACGACTTCAAGGCTGTAGGGCAGGCGCCGGCCATGGCGCTGCAGCTTGCGCACGCAGGCCATGGGCACCAGGATGCCGAGGCGGCCGTCATACTTGCCGCCGTTGCGCACCGTGTCGTAGTGCGAGCCGGTCAGCAGCGTCCTGGCCCGGGGATCAATGCCGTGGTAAATGCCGACGACGTTGCCCACGGCGTCGATGGACACCTGATCGAAGCCGCAGTCTTCCTGCATCCAGTCGGCCAACTGCCGGGCGCAGGCGCGATGCGCGTCGCTCAGGTAGGTCACGGTCAGTTCGCCGCGCTTGGCATAGCCGGGGTCGCTGTGGCTGCTGAGCTGCTCGGCCCAGTCCCAGACCAGGTTGCCCAGCTCCGGCGAGTGGCCGAACTTGTCGTTCAGGCGGATCTCCGCGATGCGGTGAATGTTGCGCAGGCACTCGGCCAGCTCGAAGTCGGGGTGGTTCTCGAGCCGGCGCGCAAAGGTGGCGATGATCTCGGCCCTGGGCAGGCCCAGGCCGCGCGGACCGCGCACCGCCAGGATGAAGGGAAAACCGAACTTCGCGTTGTAGCCGGCATTGAGCTGCTGGAGGGTCGCAAATTCCTCGGGCGTGCAGTCGGTCAGCCCGGCCTTGCCCTGCTCCTTGCTTGACTCGGCCGTCAGCGTCTCGCTGACCATGGCTTTGCCGGCGAGTTCCGGGTGGGCGCGAATCAGCGCGAGCTGGCGCGCCCGGCCGGCATCGCGCACGACCTGGACCAGTGCCAGCTTGAGCTGCTCCAGGCTGCTGAAAGGTCGGCTGGCCCAGGCCTGCTCCGCGATCCAGCGCGAATGCTCATAGGTGCCGTCGAGCAACCCGACGAATTCGGCCTGTGAGGCGGCATTGAGTTGGTGCAGGGTGATCATTGGGCTTGCCAGATGAAGGCGGTTTCCGGGTTGAAGGGATGGGCTTGCTTCCAGTGGCGCGCAATGTCGATGCGCCTTGCCACCCAGACGCGCTCATGCTGCCCGATATGGTCCAGGAAGCGCTGCAGCGCCCGCATGCGCCCGGGGCGGCCGAGCAGGCGGCAGTGCATGCCCACGCTGAGCATGGCGGGGCGTTCTTCGCCTTCGGCATACAGCACGTCAAAGCTGTCGCGCAGGTAGGTGAAGAAGTCGTCGCCCTGCGAAAAACCCTGCGGCAAGGCAAAGCGCATGTCATTGGTGTCCAGCGTGTAGGGCAGCACCAGTTGCGGCGCCAGCGAGCCATCGGTTTTTTCAACCTGCAGCCAGAAGGGCAGGTCATCGCCGTAGTAGTCGCTGTCGTATTCAAAGCCGCCGTAATCGGCCACCAGCCGGCGCGTGTGGGGGCTGTCGCGGCCGGTGTACCAGCCCAGCGGCCGCTCGCCGGTCAGGCGTTCGATGGCGTCCATGCTGCGCGCCATGTGCGCGCGCTCGGTGGCTTCGTCGAGGTTCTGGTAATTGATCCAGCGCCAGCCGTGGCAGGCGATTTCGTGGCCGAGTTGCTGGAAGGCGGCCGTCACCTCCGGGCAGCGCTCCAGCGCCATGCCGACGCCGAAAACCGTCAGCGGCAGGCCGCGCTTTTCAAACTCGCGCAGCAGCCGCCAGACGCCAGCGCGCGAGCCGTATTCGTAGATGCCTTCCATGCTCAGGTGGCGCTCCGGGAAGGCCGGCGGGTTGAACATCTCGGACAGGAACTGCTCGCTGCCGGCATCGCCGTGCAGCACCGAGTTTTCGCCGCCTTCTTCATAATTGAGGACAAACTGCACCGCAATGCGGGCGCGGCCCGGCCAGTCGGCGTGGGGCGGTTTGCGGCCATAGCCTTTGAGGTCGCGCGGGTAGGTTGGATGCATGGGTTGGTCGCTACTTTTCAAGAGGTGGCATGAAGGGGCTGCGGGAATGGTTTATGCATGGCTGGACGCATACAGTAGCATCGTAAAACACCAGCCGGCCGCTTGCCCTTTCATGACGAAGCAGGAACTGGGCTGGCGCGATTATTCAACCCACAGAAAGCGTTTCATGGGCCATCTCAGCACCCACGTTCTCGACACCATGAACGGTTGCCCCGCCGCCGGCATGAAGCTCACGCTGCAGCGCGTCGATGGCGCAGACTTCGTGACCCTCAAAAGCCTCACACTGAATGCGGACGGCCGCAACGACGGCGGCCCGCTGCTTGACGCCAGCAGCATGGCTGTTGGGCGCTATCGCCTGCTGTTTGAAGTCGCGGCGTATTTTCGCGGCCGTGGCGTGACGCTGCCCGAACCAGCCTTCATCGACACGGTGCCGGTTGATTTCGGCATCGCCGACGCCCACGGGCACTACCATGTGCCGCTGCTCGTCAGCCCGTGGGCCTACTCGACCTATCGCGGCTCATGATGAGCACCGCCTACCTTCTCGACTGGGCCAACCTGCTCTTGCGCTGGGCCCACGTCATCACGGCGATCGCCTGGATTGGCTCCTCGTTTTATTTTGTTTTCCTCGACAACAGCCTGACCAAGCCAAGCTCCCCCGACCTGTTGGCCAAAGGCGTTGACGGTGAATTGTGGGCGGTCCATGGCGGGGGCTTTTACCATCCGCAAAAATACCTGATGGCCCCGAGACAGATGCCCGAGCACCTGCACTGGTTCTACTGGGAGAGTTACTCGACCTGGCTCACCGGTTTCGGCCTGTTCACGGTGCTCTACCTTTTCAATGCCGGCACCTTTCTGGTCGATAAAAGCATTTACGACTGGTCGGCAGGCGCCGCCATTGGCGCCTCGCTGGGCTTCCTGGTGGTCTGCTGGTTTGTCTACGACATCATCTGCCGCACCTTCGGCCGCAGCAAAAACGGTGACCTGATCGTCGGTGCCGGCCTCTTTGCCTTTGTGGTGTTTGCCGCCTGGCTGGCCTGCCAGCTGTTTGCCGGACGTGCCGCTTTCCTGCTGGTCGGCGCGATGCTGGCCACCACCATGAGTGCCAATGTATTTGTCTGGATCATCCCCGGCCAGCGCAAGGTCGTGGCCCAGCTCAAGGCGGGCCAGCCGGTCGATCCGGTCCACGGCTGGCGCGCCAGGCAGCGCAGCGTGCACAACACCTACTTCACGCTGCCGGTGCTGATTGCGATGCTGTCCAATCACTATGGCTGGCTGTACACAGGCCCATCCAACTGGCTGGTACTGGTGCTGCTGATGCTGGCCGGCGCGCTGATCCGCCACAGTTTCGTGGCACGCCACAAGGCCGGGGTGCAGGGCAAGCGCGCGCCCTGGGAACACGCCGTCATCGGCACCGTGCTGGTGCTCGGCGTGGCCGTCTGGCTGGCGCCGCCGCCGCCCTCGGCCGCAGCGCTTGCAGCCGCTTCGAAGCCGGCGAGTTTTGCCGAAGTGAAATCCGTGATCGACCAGCGCTGCGTGATGTGCCACAACGCGCAGTTGCAAAGCAAGGGCGTGGCGCTGCACACGCCCGAGCTGCTCAGGCAGCATGCCCAGGCGGTTTATCAGCAGGCCGCCGTGCTCAAGCTCATGCCCTTCAACAATGCGACGCAGATTACCGAGGACGAACGCGCCTTGATCAAGCGCTGGTTTGAAGCCGGCGCACCGACCCACTGATAGCCCCCCGTCAGGTCCGGTTCAAGCGGGTCGTGCGAAGTCAGTGTCGGTTCACAAAGGATGTTCGGTATAGAACCTGCCGCCGTGAAACAGCAACGGCGCAGCGCCGGCCCGATGGCTGCAGCGCTCGACCTCGCCGACAAAAATCACATGGTCGCCTTCTTCGTAGCGGCTGCGGTTGAAGCACTCAAAGGTCGCGGCCGCGCCAGTCAGCAGCGGCGCGCCGCAGACGCCTTCGGTAAACGGCACCTCCAGCCAGCGGTCTTCGCGCCGGCTGGCAAAGCGCTCGGCCAGCGCTTTCTGGTCGGCGGCCAGGATGTTGATGGCGTAATGCGAGCCAGTGCTCAGCGCCGCCATCGAACTGGCCGCTTGCGACAGGCTCCAGAGCACCAGCGGCGGGTTCAGCGATACCGAATTGAAGGAGTTGGCGGTCAGCCCGACCAGGACGCCTGCGGGGGTACGCGCCGTGACGATGGTGACCCCGGTGGCGAACATGGCCAGTGACGCCCGGAACTCCCGCTGTGAAAAGCTGGGGCGGCTCGCCTGGCGAGGGGTGGCTGGGGTCGGCATAGGAGGGTAATTTAACTGAAGCAGCCCAGGCCCGCATGCGGCAGGGTCTAGGCGGGCCGCTTCTCCCGTGACGGTTAAACTTGCGGACATGCTGCTCGCCCGTTTTGCCTCTTGGTCGATTGCTATCTATTTGATAGCTGCTTGCGCACATGCTGCTTCGCCTTGCGCCGAATATGCTGCAAAGCTTCCGAATGTGAAACGGGACTTGTGCGAGGCCGCCCAGTTGCAGCCGGCGGGGCCGCGCTCAGTGAACGGGCAGGCGCTCTGGGTGCGCGACATCAAGCCGGAAAACGCGACTTTGCGCGTGCTGGTGGTGGGCGCGATCCACGGCGACGAGTTGTCATCCGGTGCGGTGGCGCTGCACTGGATTCAGCTGGCGGCCCAGCCGCCGGTCGATGCGCCGCAGGTGATTCACTGGCGCTTTGTGCCGGTGCTCAATCCCGACGGCGTTCTCTCCAGGCCACCGCGCCGCGTCAATGCGCGTGGTGTGGATTTGAACCGCAACTTCCCCACGCCCAACTGGGAGCGCGACGCCAAGGTCTACTGGGAAAAACGCACCGGCAAAGACCCGCGCCGCTGGCCCGGCCCCAAGCCGCTGTCCGAGCCCGAATCGCGCTTTTTGCACGAGCAGATGCAAAGCTTCAAGCCCCAGCTCATCGTCAGCATCCATGCGCCGTATGGCGTCCTCGACTTTGACGGACCGTCCGTTCCGCCTTCCAGGCTGGGGCGTCTCTATCTTGACCAGGTCGGCATCTTCCCCGGTTCATTGGGCAATTACGGCGGTATCCACAAAGGCGTCCCGGTCGTGACGATCGAGTTGCCTAACTCCACGCGCACACCGCTGGATGCCGAAATGCGGCAGATGTGGCTGGACCTGTTGCGCTGGGTCAACGAGAAGGTGGCGGTGCAAGGCGGCGTCGCTCCCGGCATGCCGGCGCCAACGTCCCATCGCGCCCCCTGAGCTGTCCTGCACCTGACCCCGCCGCGCTTCCGTATGATTTATAAGAAAAATCGGGCTCTAGCCCAATTGCTGACTTGGCAGGTAGCTATTAAATTGATAGCAAACATGTTGCCCTGAGAAGAGACTTCCAGGATTTAGAGCTTCTTGTAAGCGCGGTCCATCTCCACGCTTTTGCTGGTGTCTTTCACGCCGC
>JBDSZF010000124.1:0-5017 GCA_039925285.1 Polaromonas sp. | reverse complement strand
GTGCGCAAGCATTTCTTCGGCCGCGATCCGCGCACGCTCGAGATGGTCGCCCACATGAGCGACGACGACATCTGGAAGCTGACCCGCGGCGGCCATGACTCGCAAAAGGTCTACGCCGCCTTCCACTCGGCCGTCAACCACACCGGCCAGCCGAGCGTGCTGCTCATCAAGACCGTCAAGGGCTTCGGCATGGGCAAGATCGGCGAGGGCAAGAACAACGTGCACCAGACCAAGAAGCTCAGCGACGAGGACATCAAGCAGTTCCGCGATCGCTTCAACATTCCGATTCCCGACAGCCAGCTGGCCGACATTCCGTTTTACAAGCCGGCCGACGACACGCCCGAGATGCAATACCTGCACGAGCGGCGCAAGGCCTTGGGCGGCTACCTGCCACACCGCCGCGTCAAGGCCGATGAACAGTTCACCGTGCCGGCGCTGGAGACCTTCAAGGCCGTCCTCGACCCTACCCCCGAAGGCCGCGAGATCTCGACCACGCAGGCTTATGTGCGCTTCCTGACGCAGCTGCTGCGCGACCAGGCGCTGGGCCCGCGCGTGGTGCCGATTCTGGTCGATGAAGCGCGCACGTTTGGCATGGAAGGCCTGTTCCGCCAGATCGGCATCTATAACCCTGCCGGCCAGCAATACACCCCGGTCGATAAAGACCAGGTGATGTATTACAAGGAAGATAAAAAGGGCCAGATCCTGCAGGAAGGCATCAACGAAGCCGGCGGCATGAGCAGCTGGATTGCAGCGGCCACCTCGTACAGCACCAACAACCGCATCATGGTGCCGTTCTATGTGTACTACTCGATGTTCGGCTTCCAGCGCATTGGCGACCTGGCCTGGGCCGCCGGCGACATGCAGGCGCGCGGCTTTCTGCTCGGCGGCACCTCGGGCCGCACCACGCTCAACGGCGAAGGCCTGCAGCATGAAGACGGCCACAGCCATATCCTGGCCGGCACGATCCCGAACTGCATCAGCTACGACCCGACCTTTGCGCACGAGGTCGGCGTGATCCTGCACCATGGCCTCAAGCGCATGGTGGAAAAGCAGGAAAACGTGTATTTCTATATCACGCTGCTCAATGAAAACTACGCCATGCCGGGCCTCAAGGCCGGCACCGAAGAGCAGATCATCAAGGGCATGTATCTGTGCAAGGAAGGCCCCAAGCTGGCGCCCACCGTGCAGTTGCTCGGTTCGGGCACCATCCTGCGCGAATCGATTGCAGCGCAGGAGTTGCTCGAAAAAGAGTGGGGCGTTGCCGCCAACGTCTGGAGCTGCCCGAGTTTCAACGAACTGGCCCGTGACGGCCAGAGCGCCGAACGCTGGAACCTGCTGCATCCGACGGATACGCCGCGCGTGTCTTTCGTGGCCGAACAACTTGAAGCCCATGCCGGCCCGGTGGTGGCGTCAACGGATTACATGAAGGCCTATGCCGAACAGATCCGTTCCTACATTCCAAAAGGCCGTACCTACAAGGTGCTGGGCACCGACGGTTTTGGCCGCAGCGATTTCCGCAGCAAGCTGCGCGAGCATTTTGAAATCAACCGTCACTACATTGTGGTGGCTGCTTTGAAGGCGCTCAGCGAAGAAGGCACGGTGCCGGTCGCCAAGGTGGCCGAAGCCATCCAGAAGTACGGCATCAATGCCGACAAGATCAATCCGCTTTACGCTTGAAATCGGGGACAACAACATGGCATTGATAGATATTCAAGTTCCTGACATCGGGGATTTCGACGAGGTAACAGTCATTGAACTGCTGGTCAAGCCCGGCGACACCGTGGCAGCCGAGCAGTCGCTCATCACGGTGGAGTCCGACAAGGCCTCGATGGAGATTCCCTCCAGCCACGCTGGCGTGGTCAAGGAGATCAAGGTCAAGCTCGACGACAAGGTCAAGCAGGGCTCGGTCGTGCTGACACTGGAAGTGGCGGGTGCGGCAGAATCCGAGCCAAAACAGGCTCCTGCACAGGCTGCGCCTGCAGCCGAAGCGGTCAAGACACAAACAGCGGCTGCGCCTGCAGCCCCGGCAGCCGCTGCCCGCGGACTGCTTGAAGTGCGCGTGCCCGACATTGGCGACTTCAAGGATGTGGTGGTGATTGAAGTGCTGGTCAAGCCAGGCGACAGCATCAAGGTCGAGCAGTCCCTGGTTACCGTGGAGTCTGACAAGGCGTCGATGGAAATCCCGTCTTCGACTGCCGGCGTGCTCAAGGAACTCAAGGTCAAGCTGGGCGATACGGTCAATATTGGTGACCTGCTGGCCATTCTTGAAGGCTCGGCAGCCCCAGCGGCTTCAGCTCCCGTTGCTGCACCCGCCGCAGCGGCGGCTTCCGCTCCGGCGGTGGCCACGGCATCTGCACCCGTGGCGGTTGCGTCAGCGGCCAAGGCCCTGCCAGCGCATCAACCCACGGCAGCGCCGCAAGACAGCTTGCCGCATGCCTCGCCTTCCGTGCGCAAAGTGGCCCGCGAGCTGGGCGTACCGCTGGCCGAACTCAAGGGTAGCGGCCCCAAAGGCCGCATCACGCTGGATGATCTGCAGGGCTTTACCAAAGCCGTGATGGCGGGCGATATTCGTACCCAGGCGCAGGCGGCCAAAGCGCCCGCACCTGCTGTCAGCAGCGGCGGCACCGGCGCAGGTCTTGACCTGCTGCCGTGGCCGAAGGTCGATTTCGCCAAATTCGGCCCGGTCGAGCGTCAGCCCTTGTCGCGCATCAAGAAGATCAGCGGCGCCAACCTGCACCGCAACTGGGTGATGATTCCGCATGTCTGCAACCATGACGATGCCGACATCACCGAGCTCGAAGCTTTCCGCGTGCAGATGAACAAGGAAAACGAAAAGTCCGGCGTCAAGATCACCATGCTGGCCTTCCTGATCAAGGCCTCGGTGGCCGCGCTCAAGAAGTTTCCCCAGTTCAACGCCTCGTTCGATGGCGACCAGCTGGTGCTCAAGCAGTACTTCAACATCGCCTTTGCCGCTGACACGCCGAACGGCCTAGTCGTTCCGGTGATCAAGGACGCCGACAAGAAGGGCATCATCCAGATCTCGCAGGAGATGGGCGAGCTGGCCAAGAAGGCGCGCGACGGCAAGCTCAGCCCGGGCGACATGCAGGGCGCGTGCTTCACGATCTCGTCGCTGGGCGGCATTGGCGGGCGCTACTTCACGCCCATCATCAATGCCCCTGAAGTCGCGATTCTGGGCGTCTGCAAGAGCCGCATCGAACCGGTCTGGGATGGCAAGGCTTTCCAGCCGCGCCTGATGCAGCCGATGAGCCTGAGCTGGGATCACCGCGTGATCGACGGCGCTGCGGCGGCGCGTTTCAATGCTTATCTGGGCCAGGTTCTGGCGGATTTCCGCCGTATTTTCCTGTGACAACCCTGGTAGTTGCCAAGAAAGCGGGTCAGGTGGCCATGGCCGCCGACACGCTGGTGACCTTTGGCGATACCAGCCTGACCCAGCGCTTCGAAGCGAACAGCAAGATCTTCAAGGTCGACACCCCGGATGGGCTCAGCTACATTGGCATGGCCGGCACCGTGGCACACTTTCCTGTGTTGCGAAAAGCCATGTCAACCCTGCCGGGCGAGCAGCTCAAGCTCGGTTCCAGAGACGATGTCTTCGAAACCTTTCTAAAGCTCCATCCCATGCTGAAGGAGACGTTTTTCCTGCAGAGCAAGGAAGACGACAACGACCCCTACGAGTCCAGCCAGTTCACCGTGCTCATTGCCAATGCAACCGGCATTTACGGCCTTTACAGCTACCGCGAAGTCTTTGAGTTCAAGGAATTCTGGGGCGTTGGCTCCGGCCGCAGTTTTGCGCTGGGTGCGATGCATGCCTGCTGGGACAAGGCCAAAACCGCCCGTGAAGTGGCCATGGCCGGACTCCATGCCGGCTGCGAGTTCGACAAGAATTCTGGCGGACCGATTGACGTATTCACCCTCAAACTGAAAGCCTCCTCATGAGTGCCTCTACAAACCTGATTGACATCAAGGTGCCCGACATTGGCGACTTTGATGAAGTAACCGTGATTGAAGTGCTGGTCAAGGCCGGCGACACCCTCAAGCCCGAGCAAAGCCTGATCACCGTTGAAAGCGACAAGGCGTCGATGGAAATTCCGTCTTCCCATGGCGGCGTGGTCAGGGAACTCCTGGTCAAGCTGGGCGACAAGGTCAAGCAAGGATCGGTCGTGCTGACGCTGGACGCCGCCGGTGCGGCCGGCACCGCCGCTCCAGCACCAGTTGAAGAACGAAAACAGGCGCCAGCGCAGGCTGCACCTGCGCAAGCAGCTCCTGAAAAAGTAGCGACAGCTCCAGCCATCCCGGCGCCGGCAGCCGCCAGCTTCAGCGGATCAGCCGATCTGGACTGCGACCTGCTGGTGCTCGGTGCCGGCCCCGGCGGCTATTCCGCCGCCTTCCGCGCTGCCGACCTGGGCCTCAAGGTCGTGCTGGTCGAGCGTTACGTCTCGCTCGGTGGCGTCTGCCTGAATGTCGGCTGCATCCCAAGCAAGGCGCTGCTGCATGTCGCTGCCGTGATGGACGAGGTCAGCCACATGGCCGCGCTCGGCGTGGACTTCGGCGCGCCCAGCCTGGACATCGACAAGCTGCGCGGCCACAAGGAAAAGGTCGTGAACAAGCTGACCGGCGGCCTGGCCGCCATGGCCAAGATGCGCAAGGTCACGATCGTGCGCGGCTACGGCGCTTTCGTCGGCGCCAACCATCTGGAGGTGGAAGAAACCAGCGGCACCGCGCAGGAAAAAACCGGCAAGAAGCAGACCATCGGCTTCAAGACCTGCATCATTGCCGCCGGCTCGCAAGCGATGCGCCTGCCCTTCATGCCCGATGATCCGCGCGTGGTGGACAGCACCGGCGCGCTGGATCTCAAGAGTGTTCCGAAGCGCATGCTGATTCTGGGCGGCGGCATCATCGGCCTGGAAATGGGCACCGTGTACAGCACGCTGGGCGCGCGCCTGGATGTGGTGGAAATGCTCGACGGCCTGATGCAGGGCGCCGACCGCGACCTGGTCAA
>JBDSZF010000123.1:0-3548 GCA_039925285.1 Polaromonas sp. | reverse complement strand
GGTGATTCCGCTCTAGAAAAAGCAGTTGGCTGAGCACCGAAACCCCTAAAACCCAATATCCATGCGGGTTGCAGCATTTTTTATGCATCTGCGGAGCAGTACCAAATGGGTGAAACTGCATGGCGCTATATTCTGTTGTGGCGCAAGCACTTAGCGGGACTACAACGGCCAGCAGATTGATGGTTTGGGACCGCTGAGCTACGAGGCCCAGCGCGGACTTTATCTGCACCCCACCTACGTGGTGAGTCCCGAGCGCGAGCCACTGGGCGTGTTCAACGCCTGGAGTTGGGCGCGCGAGTTCAAGGCCGCAGACGGCACCCGCGCAGGCCTGTGCGAGAGCACCCGCTGGATCGAGAGCTATTGAAGCGCATTGCCGAGAGTGCAGAACTGCTTCCCCAGACGCGCCATGTGTGCATCGGCGACCGCGAGTCCGACATGCTGGAGCTGATGGTCAAGGCGCGCGATCTGGGCTACCCGGCCGACTACCTGATCCGCAGCCAGCACAACCGCACGCTGCCAGGCACAGGCAAATTATGGGATCAGGTGATGGCGCAGGCGCCGCTGGGGCGCATCCGTTTCATGCTGCCCGCCGGACGCGGGCGCAAGAGCCGCACGGTCGAGCAGGACATCCGGGTTCAGCGCGTGCAGCTGAGCGACAAGGCCGGGGGCACGATAGAAGTGAGCTGCCTCATCGCCTCGGAGATCAATGCCCCGGCCGGGGCCAAGCCCGTGGTCTGGCGTCTGCTGAGCAACCGGCAGGCCCCAACGCTGCAGGAGGTCAGCGAGCTCATCGACTGGTCCGCGCGCGCTGGGAAATCGATATTTACCAGTCATACAACCTCCTTAAGAGTCAAACGGCGAATTCATCAATGGCTTTTGCCGATGCTGCGTTTCGCCGTGACCGCAGTCGTGCCAGGTCTTGTGCCGTGGCGTGAACCAGCCAAAGCCGATGGGACTGGCTCATCACTTGCCGTGCCTGCAGCTCGCCGCGACGAAGCCAGGAGAACAGCGTCGGCTGGGGCATGTCGAGCAGATGGGACAGTTCGCCCAGCGTCCATTCATCGCTTTGCCTTTGGACCACCGTCGCAGGCGTTTGGTGCCTGGTGCGCAGTCCCATCCTGACCGTCAAGGCGCCGACCATCGCCGCGTTGAAAGTCTCGCACCGCTTGGCCGGCCGCCAGCCCTCCTCATTGAGCATGCGCGCAATGCTAGATCCCGCATGGCCCTGGGCATGCAGCGCGGCCACGCGGGCCGTCAGTTCGGGATAGTAGCTGAGCTGATCGAGCCGCGCCACGGGACGCGTCAGCACCCCTTGTGTGGCGTGACCGCCGGCCCAGTGGATATGGACATCGACCTTCTCGCTGTCGCCTTGCACGGTGACCGTGACGCGCTCGACGAGTTGCCGCACGATGGCCTGGCGATCGGCCGGGGTGGTAAAGGAGGCATGCCAGAGCGCTGGAATATCTGCGGCCAGCCGGCGGATCGCCTCGCGCTGTTCGGCCGAAAGGCGGCAGGGATGCTCGGCCACAAAGCGTTCGTGGTCAGCCTTGAGCGCTGCCTCGGCGCTCAGGGCGTCCTCCCACTGATGCTCCAGGGTGCGCGCCACCAGCCGGTGTTCGGGTTCGACGCAATGGTATTGCCGCGCGGCCCGCTCCACTTCGTAATGCGCCCGCTCCAGGCGCTGCTGCCAGTGCTGCTGCAGTTGTGCGCGTTCAGCCTCGATCTGGTCGGCCGCCTGCAGGCTGATCTCCAGCGCGGCCGGCTCCAGGGCACGCAGCGCCTGCTGCGCCACGAATGCGTCGAGCGTGCGGCCCACCAGAGACTGGCACCGCGACAGGCCGTAATTGACCGCCATCTGACTGCACTCATAACGCAAACAGTGTCCGCTGTTGCGATAGCTGGGCGCCATGCGCCGCCCGCAGCGCCCGCAAATGATCAAACCCGACAGCAGTGATGGGCCATGGCGGATGGCACCCATGCCCTGGACGTTGTTCATTTGCAGTTGATGCAGGTTGCGCTCGTATTGTTCCCAGCCGATGTAGCTCGGCAACCGATCCTTATGCAGGATGCCCCATTGCAGCGGCTTGGCCACCACTCTGCCGGTGCCCGGGCGGCCCGGCTTGCAGCACCGTGGATCGGTCGGCCGGCGTCCGTAGACATAAGCGCCCGCATAAATCGGGTTGCGCAGCAGATCGGTCAGCGTCGCACGGTTCGGGCGGCGCCATTGCAGCTCGCCTTTGCGCAGGCCCCCGCGCACCCGATCGGGCAACAAGACCTGATGGCGCACCAGATACTGCAGCAAGCCATTGATGCTGAGCAGGCGTTCGAACTGGCTGAAGACCAGGGCGATGGTGCCCTGCACCTGCGCATCGGGATCCTTGGCAACCTCGCCAGACGGTTGCCGGATGTAGCCGCGCGGCAGCGCCATGCCCAGCTCGCCGCGCTCGGCCTTGGCCCGCTTGCCCGCGAGCATGCGCTGCTTGATCAGGTACAGCTCGGCCTCGCTCATGGTGCCCTTCAAGCCGAGCAGCAGCCGGTCGTTATAGTCGGCGGGATCGTAGACGCCATCCCAGTCGCCAATCAGCGTGGCAAACAGTCCGCACACTTCGAGCAGCTGATACCAGTCGCGGCACGAGCGCGCCAGGCGCGACATCTCAATGCCCAGCACCAGCCCGACCCGGTTCAGGCTGACCTCGGTGACCAGGCGTTGAAAACCGCTGCGTCCCTGGGCGGTGCTGCCCGATTTGCCCAGGTCTTCATCGATGACCAGCACGTCAGAGCGCGCCCAGCCCAGCATCAGCGCGCGATCGACCAGGCCGTACTGGAGTCGGGTCGACTCCGGATGCCGCGTCATCTGCTGGGCAGTGGACTGGCGCACATACACCACCGCCAGCCGTTCCTGATGGTGCCGGTGAATCTTGGGATGGGGCAACGATGGACTGCCTTCGTTCATGATCGGCCTCCTTCGACGGCGCTGCCGCTTGCCACTGGCGGCAGGCGATCTGGCTCAAGCGGCACACCACATTGCGCCGCGTCTGCAGCGGCAACCCGGTCCATATCTGCGCTTCGATCTGAACTCTCATCGCTTGCCCGCCTTGCCAGCCAGCCTGCCAACCCGAGCAGGGCTTCACGGCCCAATATGGGGGCGCTGTCAGCGTCCATCAATCTTATGGCAGCATTATTGATGGTGCGTTGAGGAGAGCTTCAAGACGCTCAAGCACCATCTGGACATCGAAGGCTTTGCAGGGGAGTTGCCACAAAGCATCGAGCAAGAAATCCAGGCAAAAGCCTTGCTATACAACATCACCCAAGCGTTGTGCAGCCAGGCGCAAGAGAAGGTGGACGAAAAAAAAGTGGTTGCCAGGTGAACCACGTGTTTGCCTTGCACCGGGTGGGTTCCCTGCTCATGCACTGGTTTTGCGGCTGTGTTGAAACACTGGGCAACATGGCTGCACGCTTCGTTGAACGCCTCACCCAAGCCGTCGAGAAGGTGCGTCCTGATCGAAAATTCCCCAGAAACCACGCCATTGGCGGCGCGCAGCGATGTC
>JBDSZF010000122.1:0-3907 GCA_039925285.1 Polaromonas sp. | reverse complement strand
GGCACGCTGACCTATGAAGCCGTGGCGCAACTGACCGAAATCGGCCTGGGCCAGTCCAGCGCCGTCGGCATTGGCGGCG
The DNA here is from genome assembly GCA_039925285.1 of Polaromonas sp. Classification (GTDB taxonomy): domain Bacteria; phylum Pseudomonadota; class Gammaproteobacteria; order Burkholderiales; family Burkholderiaceae_C; genus Polaromonas. The sequence continues at coordinate 3,828 of JBDSZF010000122.1, read as the reverse complement.
ACCCGATCAATGGCCTCAAGCACATCGACGTGATGCGCGCCTTCAATGACGACCCGGACACCGATGCCGTCATCATGATCGGCGAAATCGGCGGACCCGATGAAGCCGAAGCTGCCGAATGGTGCAAGGCCAACATGAAGAAACCCATCGTCGGCTTCATCGCCGGCGTCACCGCGCCAGCGGGCAAGCGCATGGGCCATGCCGGTGCGCTGATCTCGGGCGGTGCCGACACGGCCGACGCCAAGCTGGCGATCATGGAAGCCTGCGGCTTCACCGTCACGCGCAACCCGTCGGAAATGGCGAAATTGCTCAAGGCGCTGTTGTAAACAGAACGGTGCTTATGCAATGCGCGCGTTAAATGTTGCGCGCATTGCGGTTAGCCACAACAGACAGACCGGTTGTCATCGCTGACAATCGGTTTTTTTCATTTCTCGAGAGGTTTCCATGGAAGAGTTCATGACGGCAAGTTTCTGGCTTGCGGTTGGCCAGATCATCATGATTGACATCCTGCTGGGTGGCGACAACGCCGTGGTGATTGCCCTGGCCTGCCGCAACCTGCCCGGAAATTTGCGCACCAAAGGCATTATTTATGGTACGGCGGGCGCCATCGTCCTGCGCGTGATCCTGATCGCCTTTGCGCTGGCGCTGCTGGCCATTCCCTACCTGAAGATTGTCGGGGCCGTTTTGCTGCTGTGGATTGGCGTCAAGCTGCTGCTGCCTGAAGACGAGGGCGATCACAGCATCAGCTCCAGCGACAAGCTCTGGGCGGCCGTCAAGACCGTCATCATTGCCGACCTGGTCATGAGCGTGGACAACGTGCTGGCGATTGCCGGCGCGGCGCAGGGCGCGCACCAGGGGCACCAGTTGCCGCTGGTCATCTTTGGCCTGCTGGTCAGCATTCCCATCATCGTCGGCGGCAGCCAGCTGGTGCTCAAGCTGATGGAGCGTTTTCCGTCCGTCATCACGCTGGGCGCCATGCTGCTGGGCTGGATTGCCGGCCAGATGGCTTACTCTGACCCGGCCCTCAAGCCTTATCTGCCCGAGGCACCGTTCTGGGGCTATGCGGTGGCTGCTGCGGGGGCGCTGCTGGTGCTGCTGATCGGCAAGTCCTTGCTGGCACGACGAAAAATGGCCGAGGCTGCCTGAGGCGGCGTCTGAACCCTGATTCCCGGCACGCAAGTGCCGGGACATGCCATCGAGTGCCCGCCTGGTCCGCTGGCAGCGAATTTGCGTCACCGGAGAAGAAACAACGTCCTGTCGTGTAAAAGTTGCTTGTTCGGCAATGGCCTGTCTGTTAACGTTCGGTTTCAAATTCAGCCTGCCACAGTCTCTTCATGCGTCAAAGTTTAAAGCAGAGGCTGTTCAGGAATGAATATTGTCTAAATAAACGGCGAAACCCAGAACGACCATGATGATGTACGAAATTTGCGCTCAAACAGACCAGGGTCGGGTACGCAAGAACAACGAAGACAGCGTGGCGTTTGACGCCAAAACGGGGCTGTGCATTCTGGCCGACGGCATGGGCGGCTACAACGCCGGAGAGGTGGCCAGCGGCATGGCCGTGGCCTTCATCAATCTGGAGCTGGAGTCCTGGCTGTCACAGGCCGGCCGCGAAGCTTCGGCCCGGGAGCTGCGCCGGACGCTGGAAACCTGCGTCAGGAATGCCAACCATTCGATTTTCAAGGCAGCCTGTTCCCAGCCTGACTATGCAGGCATGGGCACCACGCTGGTCGTGGGCATTTTTCAGGATGGCCGGCTGGTGCTCGGCCATATTGGCGACTCGCGCTGCTACCGCCTGCGTGGCCAGGTCTTCCAGCAATTGACCAAAGACCATTCCCTGCTGCAAGAGCAGATCGACGCCGGACTGATGACGCCCGAGCAAGCCCTGACCGCACCGAACAAGAACCTGATCACGCGCGCCCTGGGCGTGCAAGAGTCGGTGCTGCCTGACATCCATGAGTACCGCGTAGAGCTCGGTGATGTCTACCTGATGTGTTCGGACGGCCTGTCGGACATGCTCCGGGATGCGGCCATGGCAGCGATTTTGGCCGGCGCCGGCAGCTTGCCGCAGAAGGCCATTCAACTCGTGGCGGCGGCCAATCAAGCCGGCGGGCGCGACAACATTTCCGTCGTGCTGGCAGAAGCCGTCGATGATGCGTCCAGGCGCGGTTTGCTGTCCAGAATGCTGGGAAAATAACGCCTGATGAAACGATTAGAAACAAATAGGAGCCAGCCATGCCGAAAATGATTATTTCCCTGGACGGCGTTGTCCTCAAGGAAGTCCAGCTGACCAAAGACCGGACCTCTCTGGGCCGCCGGCCCTACAACGACATCGTCATCGACAACATGGCCGTCAGCGGCGAGCATGCCGTTTTGCAGCTGTCGGGCAGCGAAGGCTACATCGAAGACCTCAACAGCACCAACGGCACCTACGTCAATGGCAAGACGGTCAAAAAGCAGCTGCTGCAAAACGCCGACATCGTCGAAATCGCCAAATACCGGCTCCAGTATGTCAATCAGGCCGCTCAGGCCGGCGCTGCAGCACCCGCCGCCGCGGCAGGCGCTGTCAGCGGCGCGGTCAAGGTCCTGTCGGGTGCCGCAGCCGGCCGCGAAGTGGCGCTGGTCAAGCCCGTGACCACGATTGGCAAACCTGGCGTGGCCGTGGCCGCGATCACCAAAATGACCCGGGGCTTTGTCATTGCCCATGTCGAAGGCGGCAGCCAGCCCGTGCTCAATGGCACGGCGGTGGGCCTGGAGCCCGTGGTGCTCAGGCATGGCGACCTGATCGAACTGGCGGGCACGCAGATGCAGTTCGTGGTGCTTTGAAGAGGGTGCTGGCTTGTCCAGCAGTTTTTTGCCATGGCCAGGTGTTTGAAGTCCTCTTCGAGGGCTTGCCGGGTTTTTAGGTAACGACTCACTTCTCTGGAAGCGCTTCATCTTCTCCTCTGTCATTGCGGACGCGATCCGCCATCCACAGCGCCACCCCGCAAGCCAGAAACAGTAACGACTGACCGTTTCAGTGTGGGTTTGCCGCTGCACAGAGGGAGCCCGGGTCGCGCCCGGGATGACAGAGACTTTTCTGTCATTGCGCGGTAACCTGGATAGCGGCTTGCGGCATTACGACTTTTGGTAACTGCTCAGCTCCCTGGAAGTTTTTCATTTTCTCTTTTGTCATTGCGGACCTGATCCGCAATCCATGTTTCTGCCTGGTCGTCATGGATCCCGGGTGCTGAAACCCCGGACTTGATCCGGGGCCGGGATGACAGAGACTTGCCTGTCATTGCGCGGTCACCTGAAAAAGATCTGAAGTCGTTACGATTTTTGCTGCCAGTCCGGCCTATAGAGCCCGTCTTGTCTGCACTAAAAGCTATTGAAATAATAGCAATTTAGAGATTGATCGGAATCTGACCCCGAATACCCTCTCATGCTATAGTTGTAATACGTTATACGTCTAAAGGAGATTGCCATGCACAAGAAAATGACCATCACGCTTGATGAGGCGGTGTACGACGGGCTTTATCGGACGATTGGCCGGCGGCGTATGAGCCAGTTCATTGAGGATTTGCTCAGGCCGCATGTTCTGGACACCGCGCTGGATGATGGCTACAAGGCAATGGCTGGCGACAAGGAGCGTGAGGCTGAAGCGCTGGCATGGTGCAACGCGCTGACAAAAGACATGGCTGATGAAGCGCGGTGAGGTCTGGTGGGTGGAGTTCGACCCTTCGGTGGGTAGCGAGATTCGCAAGACCCGCCCCGCCGTCATCGTCAGCAACGATGCGGCGAACCGCAACCTTGCGCGGGTCGTTGTGGTGCCGCTGACCAGCAATA
>JBDSZF010000121.1:0-8794 GCA_039925285.1 Polaromonas sp. | reverse complement strand
GTCCGGCCCGACCCGGAAAATGCCCATGCCGCCCATGCCGTCGAGCGGCTTGAGGATGATGTCCTGGTGCTCGGCATGAAAGCGCTTGATGTCCCCGGCATCACGCGTCACCAGCGTCGGGCCGATGAACTGCGGGAATTCCATGATCGCCAGTTTTTCAGGGTGGTCGCGCAGCGCGCGCGGCTTGTTGAACACCCGGGCGCCGTCGCGCTCGCCCTGTTCTAGCAGGTGCGTGGCGTAGAAATACTCACTGTCGAAAGGCGGGTCCTTGCGCATCAGCACGGCATCCACGTCTTTGAGCGCCACCGCGCGCCGGCCCTGGTCAACAAACCAGTTGTCTGCATCGCCGGTCAGGGTGATGTCGCGCACATGGGCCATCACCGGTGAGCCGCGCTGCCACATCAGGTCCTGCTGCTCGCAGGCGCTGATGCGGTGGCCGCGCCGCTGGGCCTCGCGCATCATGGCAAAAGTGGTGTCCTTGTAGGTCTTGAAGGACTCCAGCGGATCGGCAATGAAAAGAATGTTCATGAGTTTTTAAGTGACCCGGAGGTCTGGTTCGTTGAATCCGGCACGGAAAATCTTGCGCGGCGCGGTTGACGGTATTGTTGTACAAACAGCGCCAGCGCGCCCGTTGCCCTGGCTCTGGCCTCAAGACCCGCCCTTTGCCAAAACAGGAGAGCCAAAGCCCATTTCAGTGCAAACCTTCAGCAACTCGCTGATGCCGGGCCGCACCAAACTGGACGCAATGGCAGAGTAGCCCATTCTGAAACAGGATCGGTTCGATGCCGAAGGCTGGTTGAAAAATACGTCTCCGGGTTCTATCAGGATGCGCCGCTCGGCACACCGTCGCGCCAGTTGCTGGCCGTCGAGTCCTTCGGGGCCCTTGATCCAGACGCCTGACCCACCAGACGACGGGGTAATCTCGAACTGCGGAAGCCACTCGCCAAAGGCCTTGGTCAACACCTCGCGCCGCTCGCGGTAGGTGACGTTCAGTTTGCGAATGAAGGCGTCATGGTGGCCTTGCGCAATGAAGAGGCTGGCTGTGTGCGCGTTGTTCGTTGGCGGATGGCGCAGGATCAGGCGCCGAAGCACGCGCAGTTCACGGATAAGGTCGGCCGGCCCCACGATGAAACCGATACGCAAGCCATGGGCAAGGGTTTTGGACAGGCTGCCCAGGTAGACCACCCGCCCGCCCGTGTCCAGGCTTTTGAGCGCCGGCAGCGGCTTGCCCCAAAAATTGAGTTCACTTTCATGATCGTCCTCAAACAGCACCACATCTTTTTTTCGGGCCAGTTCCAGAATCTGCTGGCGCCGTTCCAGGGACATGGTCACCGTGGTCGGACACTGATGACTGGGCGTGACATAGACGTAGGCGCACTGGCCCATGCTGCGCGAAGCAATCAGCCCATCGCCGTCGATAGGCAAGGCGCGCACATGGTCGCTGCGTAGCTTGAAGTTGTTGCGGGCATCGGGGTAACCAGGGTCTTCGATACCCACCACGGTCTTTCGATCCAGCAGCACATTAGCCAGCATGTAGCAGGCCATCTGCGACCCGGCGGTCAGCAAAATCTCGTCGCGCCTGGCCATGATGCCGCGCGCAGGCAGCAGCCGGTGCTGAATCTGGTCGATCAGGGGTGCGTAGTCCCGGTCAATGTAGTCCTGCGACCAGCCCTTGACAGCCGGAGCCAGCAGGGACTGTTGGGAACAGTCGCGCCAATCCTTCAGAGGCATCAGGGTCGGATCGAATTGCCCGTAGATAAACGGGTATCGGTAGTCTTGCCAGTCGGCCGGTTTGGTGATGTTGCGCTGGCGATCAGGCCTTGAGACGAATCGCCCCGGCCAATGCAGATTGCTCGCCGAAGGCTCGACAGCCATCGACTGGCTGGCCTGGCCCAGGAGGATGTCACGGTTGACAAACAAGCCGCTGCGTGAACGGGCAATTAAAAACCCCTTGTCCACCAGCACCTGCAGCGCCAGTGAAACGGTATTGCGCGACAGCCCCAGGGCATCGGCCAGGGTCCGGCTGGGGGGCACCTTGGCGTCAGGGGGCACCAGGCCCATCAGGATGCTGTGCACCATCATCTCCTTGACGCGCCCCTGCAGCGTGGCGCTGCTGCCGGCAAAGCGCGGATACAGCTTGACCCAGATATCGGTAATTTCCTGTTTGCTACGCATAAACCGCCTGTTATCAACTGCCAAGTCTCGCTGGCTTGTTATGGTGCACCGCACCAATAGAGGGTATTCCCCAGGCTTTCTGGCTGCTTTTTGGAGTCAACCACAGGGTATGCCCTTGGTCCTCCAAGGATATCTATTTTTGGCACTAAAGATAACTCATTTTGGCTCTATATCTGCGGGATTCAGCTCAATACCATCTGGCTGAGCTGGCTGATTCAACCATGAAGCCGCCTTTCGACAGACCCGCAACAACCGGAGCTTGACGCACTATGAAACACATCCTCAAAACGCTGCTCGTCGGCGCGACGATCTCTCTGACGCTGGCTGGGCAGGCCTGGGCCCAGAAAAAAGTCATCATCGGCAATTTCGGCGAACCCCTGCCTTACGAAGCGGCCATCGCCGAAGGAAAGTTCGACAAGGCGACAGGCTGGAACATCGAGTGGCGCAAGTTCGGCTCCGGTGCTGAAGTGAACGCTGCGATGGCGTCTGGCGCGATGGTGATTGCCGAACTCGGCTCGGTTCCGCTGGCGGCAGGCGCCAGCCAGGGCGTGGACTACCAGATGTTCCTCGTCGCCAAGGTGATCGGATCATCCGAGTCGCTGCTGATACGCAATGGCGCGGGAATTGACAAGCCGGCTGACCTGAAGGGCAAGGCGATCGCCGTTCCCGTCGGATCGACCGCGCACTTCTCCCTGATGGGCGCCCTCAAGAACTGGGGGATTCCCGAGAAGGATGTGAAGATCGTCGGCATGTCTCCGCCGGAAATAGGCGCGGCATGGAGCCAGAAAAACATTGACGCAGCGTTCATCTGGGAGCCGGTCAAAAGCAAGCTCCTGGCCGATGGCAAGCTCATGACCACGGCCGGCGCCGTGGGCAAGGCGGGTTACCCGACCTTCAACGGCTGGGTGGTCGACCGCAAGTTTGCCGCCGAAAACCGCCAGGGTCTGATCGCCTTCGCCAAGGTGATGAATGAAGTCAATGCCTCCTACAACCGGGACAAGACCGCCTGGAACGCCGAGTCGCCCCAGGTCAAGAGCATCGCCAGCCGTATCGGCATGACCCCCGCCGATGTGGTGCTGGCCCTTGATGGCGCCAGCTACCCGGATGGCAGCGAACAGGTCAGCAAAGAGCTGCTGGCCGAAGGCTCTGCCACTTCGCTGAAATCGACCGCCGACTTCCTGAAAGCGAACGGCCGGATCAGCACGGCGGCAGCCAGCTACACGAAGTTTGTGAACCCGGACATCGCCAGGGCTGCGCTCGCCAAGTGATGCCTTTCGGCACCTGCAAGGAATAAACCTCATGACTGCACTCGCCATACGCAATGCGTCCGTCTTTTATCCGTTACCCGGAAAAAGGTCAGCGGTCCACGCGCTCAAAGATATCAATTTGGAGATCAATAACAGCGACTTTGTGGTCGCGCTGGGCGCATCGGGATGTGGCAAGTCCACGCTGCTGAACCTCATTGCCGGCTTCATGGCGCCCAGCCAGGGAGAAATCACGCTGGGCGGCAAGGTTGTGTCAGGGCCGGGGGCAGACCGCTCGGTGGTGTTTCAAAAACACGCGCTGCTGCCCTGGCTCAACGTGCTCGACAACGTCGCCTTCGGTTTGAAAATCCAGGGCAAGAACCGAAAAAATAGAGAGGAAATTGCGCGCAAATTCATTTCCCTGCTCGGGCTGGAGCAGTTCGAGCAGTCTGCCACTTACGAGCTGTCGGGTGGCATGCAGCAGCGCGTCGGCATTGCGCGGGCACTGACCAGCGACCCCGACATTTTGTTGATGGACGAGCCGCTAGGCGCGCTCGATGCGCTGACCCGTGAGCGCGCGCAAGAGCTCATTCTCAAGATCTGGCGAGACACCGGAAAAATGGTTTTCTTCATCACGCACAGCGTGGAAGAAGCGCTGTTCATGGGCACCAAACTGGTCGTGATGTCACCTCGCCCGGGTCGCATCTCGCACACCTTCGATTTGCCGTTCAGCCGGCGTTATTTCGAAACCGGCAATGCCCGCGCCATCAAGGCCTCGCCGGAATTCATCGCGCTGCGCGAAAAGATATTGCAGATCATTTTTAACGACGAGGAAGGAGCACTGCATGCATAACGTCAACACGGCAAGCGCTACCGGCCTGTGGTCAGGCTTCATGCGCGCCAAGCCAGCCAAGCCAGGCGAAATTTATGGCGTCCCCGGTCAGGGCGACAGCTTGAGGATCAGCAGCACGGTCATCCTGGGCCTGCTCTTTGTCTGGTGGGCGGTCACGCAGGCAGGCTGGATCAAGCCGCTGTTTCTGCCTTCCCCCATGGGGGTGATCGAGGCATTTGTCGAGGTAGCACGCAACGGCTTCACGGGATCGAGCTTATGGGAGCATGTCTGGGTCAGCACGGCGCGCGTTTTTGGGGCCTTCACCCTGGCTTGCGTGATTGGCATCCCCCTGGGCATTGCCATGGGCATGAGCCCGTTGGCAAGAGGAATTTTCGACCCACCGATAGAGTTTTACCGTCCGATTCCGCCACTGGCCTACCTGCCATTGATGATCATCTGGTTCGGCATTGACGAGACGTCCAAGGTGCTGCTGATTTTTCTCTCCGTGTTTGCACCGGTTGCACTCGGCGCCAGGGCGGGCGTGAAGTCAGCGGCGATCGAGCAGATCCATGCCGCCTATTCATTTGGGGCCACCCGCTGGCAGGTCATTCGCCAGGTCATCCTGCCGTCGGCCATGCCGGAGATCATCACCGCGATGCGCATCGGCATCGGCTTTGGCTGGACCACACTGGTTGCCGCCGAAATGGTGGCATCAACCTCTGGTCTGGGCTACATGGTGCTGTCAGCGTCGAAGTTCTTGCAGACGGCCACCGTGATCATGGGCATTGTCGTCATTGCGGCCATTGCCTATGCCTTTGACCATTTGATGCGCTTTGTCGAGCGCAGAGTAGTTCCCTGGAAAGGACGCGCTTGAAGGGCGGAACTTCTGAATTCGGACCCAGTACATATCTCTTCCTTAAACCGCACGGAACGTGGCGATCACGCCATCTCCCTTAATTGAAAGCTTGTCATGACTGTCGAATACCTGAAAAAATCCACCCCTCCCACAGAGGCGATAGATAGCGCAACCGCCGAGACCGTTCAACGCATGTTGACAGAAATCAGGGAGCAAGGCCGCACTGCCGTAGCGCGCTATGCCCGCGACTTTGACGGCTGGCATGGCGACATCGTGGTTGGCGAGGCCGAGTTTGCCAAGGCGAGCCGCAGCCTGAGCCAGGGCGTGAAGGACGACATCGCCTTTGCCCATAACCGGGTCAGGGACTTTGCCATGCGCCAGCGCGACTCGCTGCACGAATTCGAGACCGAGCTGATAGACGGTCTGATTGCCGGGCAAAAGCTGATCCCGGTCAATACGGCCGGCTGTTATGTGCCGGGCGGGCGCTACGCGCATGCGGCCTCGGCCATCATGAGTGTCTGCACGGCCAAGGTGGCGGGTGTTCCGAATATTGTGGCCTCCTCTCCTGCGCACAAGGACGCTGGCGTGAACCCGGCCATCCTGCACACCATGAAGTTGTGCGGCGCGGATACCGTGCTGGCCCTGGGCGGTGTGCAAGGCATCGCCGCCATGGCTTATGGCTTGTATGCCCCCAAGCCCGCGGACGTGATTGTCGGACCGGGCAACCGCTTCGTGGCGGAAGCCAAGCGCATGCTGTTTGGCCGCGTCGGCATCGACGTGGTGGCCGGGCCTACAGAGTCGGCCATCATTGCCGACGAATCGGCCGATATCGACATCATTGCCGCAGACCTGGCAGGCCAGGCCGAACACGGCCCGGACTCTCCGGTCTGGCTGTTCACCACTTCACGGGATCTGGGGCTCAAGGTGATCGAAAAAATGCCCGCGGTCATTGCCGCCCTGCCGGAGCTGGCGCGTACCGCAGCCACTGCCGCCTGGCGCGATTATGGCGAAGTGGTGTATGTTTCCAGCCGCGAAGAAGCGTGCGAGATCAGCGACCAGTACGCGCCCGAGCATTTGCAGGTGCTGACCACCGATCTGGACTGGTGGCTGGCACGATTGACCAACTACGGCTCCCTGTTTCTCGGTGAAGAAACCACCGTCGCGTATGGTGACAAATGCGCCGGCCCCAACCACATTTTGCCAACCAAGGGCGCGGCGCGCTATTCAGGTGGCCTGAGCGTTGGAAAATTCATCAAGACCGTCACCTACCAGCGCCTGAACCAGGCGGCCAGTCGTGATGTCGGGCAGGTAGCGGCACGAATTTCCCGCCTCGAAGGCATGGAAGGGCATGCGCGCACGGCAGACATCCGCCTCAAAAAATACTATCCGCAAGAGTCTTTCCAGCCGGGCGTGCTCGGTGGTCACTCACACTAGCGAACGCCCATGAATGCAAGCATCACCCCCGTGATTTCCGACGCCGCCGAGGGCCGCGAAACACGCGCCGCCGACGGACTCTGGTTTGGCAAGGACCTGAGCGCGCCCGATCCCATTCCCGAAGCGGCGATCGAGCGCGCCGTCGCCTTGATGCGCAGCGGGCGCCTGCACCGCTACGGCGAGCAGGGCACGGCTTACCCCGACCCTTCCCTGCTTGAGCAGGAGTACGCCGCCTACGTGGGCAGCAAGTACTGTGTGGCTGTCAGCTCCTGTGGTGCGGCGATGTTCATTGCCTTGAAGGCGTTGGGGGTGAAGGCCGGCGACAAGGTGCTGACCAGCAGCTTCACCCTGGCCCCGGTTCCGGGTGCGATTGCCCATGCTGGCGCACAACCCGTGCTGGTGGAGACCCAGGCCGACTACACCACCGATCTGGACGATTTGGCGCACAAGCTGGAAACCAGCGGTGCCCGGGTTTTCCTGCTTTCCCACATGCGCGGGCACATCACCGATTTGCAGGCGGTGCGCGCATTGTGTGATCGCCACGGCGTAGCTCTGGTCGAGGATTGCGCCCACACCATGGGCGCCAAATGGGATGGCCGCCACACCGGCACCTGGGGCAGCATCGGCTGTTACAGCGCCCAGACCTACAAGCACATCAACTCGGGCGAAGGCGGTTTGCTGGTCACCGACGATGATGACGTTGCGGCCCAGGCCATCCTGATGTCAGGTTGCTACATGATGTATGCACAGCACATTCTGAGACCCTCGAACGAGGTGTTCGAGCGCTGGAAATATGCAACACCCAACTTCAGCATGCGCATGTCGAATCTGGCCGCAGCCTTGCTGCGACCGCAACTTGGCCTGCTGGCGCAACGCGGTAAAACCTGGAATCACATTTACGCCATGCTGGAGGCGCGACTGCGCCAAGCCCCCGGAGTGTCCGTTCCTGAACGGCATCCCAAAGAGGAATTCGTCGCCAGTTCCATTCAGTTTTCGCTGGCACTGGAGCCGGCCCGGATTCAGCGCTTTTTGCAAGAGTGCGAGTTGCGCGGCCTGTACATCAAGTGGTTTGGCGGCCAGGAGCCCAAAGCCTTCACCAGCAACTATGCGCACTGGCACTACATCACCGAAAAGCCGTTGCTGGCGAAGTCCATGGCTGTCATGAGCCAGCTGCTGGATTTGCGCACACCGCTGTCATTGTCCGAACAGGACTGCGAACTGATTGGCCGGATCGTTGCAAAGGCTGCAGCGATTGCGGCCCAAGAAGTGGCCTCACAAATCTGAATATCGAATTAAGTGAACTCCGGGCCAGATGCCACGGCCAGTGGTGACGTAGCGCAATGAGTTCAAGTTGGCTAAGAAACCAGTGAGGGGTATTCGCCGCACCCGCGGCCCGGCTTTCAAGGCTAGTCGCGCCCTCGCAACGCTAAAAAGGAAAGAATTATGAGCAGTCAACGAAGTCCATCAAATATGCCAGAACAATCCCTTGATCCTGCCGACTGGAACGAGTTTCGAGCGCTTGCTCATAAGATGCTGGATGCTGCCATTGCCAAGATGGAGAATGCTCGCGGTGGCCGGGTCTGGAACGAAGTCCCGCCAGAGATGAAAACCTCGCTTGAATCCGAACTGCCGATACAAGGTGTTGGGCCAGCACAGACGCAGCAGCGGATAGAAGCTCTTTTGCCCTATGGCGTTGGCAACACGCATCCGCGGTTTTTCGGCTGGGTTCACGGCTCCGGTACACCGGGAAATCTGATCGCTGATATCGCGGCATCGGCCATGAACGCCAACCTGGGCGGCCGGGACCACGGCGCAATGTATGTTGAAAAACAGGTGGTGCGCTGGTGCCGGGACCTGTTTGAATTTCCGAAAACCGCCAGCGGCCTGATTGTGTCTGGCACCTCAATGGCCACCGTCATCGCACTGAAAGCGGCGAGGGACCGTTGCTTCGATTTCACCAGCCGACAGCAAGGCATTCAGGGCTCCAGGTTGGTCGGCTACACCTCTACCCAGACCCATTCCTGCGTCGGACGTGCCTTTGATATTCTGGGTCTTGGCTCTGACGCCTTGCGCAAAATTCCGGTCAATGACCGGTTTGAGATGGACATGCATGCGCTGAAAGCTGCCATTGCAAAAGACAAGGCTGACGGCTTCACTCCCTTTGTCATCATCGGCACCGCCGGCGCGGTGAATGTCGGCGCGATTGATGACCTGGAAGCGATTGCCGACATCGCCGCCAAAGAAAATACATGG
>JBDSZF010000120.1:0-4771 GCA_039925285.1 Polaromonas sp. | reverse complement strand
GCCGGTCCACGTCGCCGCTGGCCAGCGTTCCTGCTGCCAGCTGCTCGCCAAACAGCGCGCCCGGCGCGAAACGGCGCATATGCACCGCATACTCCACGACAGGCCCGGGTCCGTCCAGTGCGGGTGCTTCATGCGTTCCCGTGATGCGCGTGACGCCCAGGTACAGCGACGGCGCCAGCCGGCGATTCAGCCGTAATTCTTCTTCGCAGAAATGCCGGCGCGCTTGCAGCGTTGCGTAATCGACAAAAGGAAGGCGCACCGGTTTCTTGATCTTGTAGGCGTCATCACCCGCCAGCAAGACCCAGGAGATGTGGATTTCGATCAGCTCGGCCCCCAGGGTGCGGGCCAGCGCCTTGACCAGTGCCTGGCCCTTGACAACATCAGGATCGGTTTTCATGCCGGGCAAGGTAGCACATGCGGCACGGCCGTGGCTTGATGGTCATCAACGCGGGCGGGTTCGGAAGCGTCAGGCGTCGTTGCCCCGCTGCTGAACATTCCGGCTGCTCCTACGCCGGTTTGCGTCTTTTCCGACAGAGGCTGACCCGCTGCCATGGGAAGCTCTTGCTTGTCCGGCATGGTGTCGGGCGCTGACGGTTCACGCCACCCTTGAGGTGGAGACTTTTAACCTACCGAAAGAAAAACATGAGCATCATCTGGACCATCCTGATCGGGTTTGTCGTGGGCATCGTCGCCAAGTTCCTGATGCCGGGCCGCGATCCGGCGGGCTTCATCATCACCGCCATCATCGGCATCGTGGGCTCGGTCATCGCGACTTATCTGGGCCAGGCGCTCGGGCTTTACCGGCCTGGGGAATCCGCCGGATTCATTGCTGCGGTCATTGGCTCGATCATCCTGCTGTTCCTCTACCGCATGGTGACCGGCCGAAAAGGCTGACGGAGCGGCTTCCTGTGCCAGCGACAATAGGGGAAAATTTCTCTCCTAGCCATGAACCTTCCCGCCCCTATTTCGCGCGCCCATACCTCCGCCCTGGTCCTGTTTTCGGGCGGCCAGGATTCCACCACCTGCCTGGCGCAGGCGCTTTCAAAATATGAACGCGTCGAAACCATCGCGTTTGACTACGGCCAGCGCCACAGGGTGGAGCTGGAGGCGCGGCTCAATGTGCTGCGCGAACTCAAAAGCCAGTTTCCCCAATGGGCCGGCAAACTCGGTGAAGACCATCTGCTCGATCTGGCCGTGCTGGGCCAGGTCAGCGACTGCTCGCTGACGCGAGACGTGGCTTTCAAGATGGAAAGCTCCGGCCTGCCCAACACCTTTGTGCCGGGGCGCAACCTGCTGTTCCTGACGCTGGCCGCCGCGCTGGCTTACCGGCGCGACTTGCAGGTGCTGGTCACGGGCGTCTGCGAAACCGATTTTTCGGGCTACCCGGACTGCCGCGACGACACCATGAAAGCCATGCAGCTGGCCTTGTCGCTGGGCATGGACAAGCGCTTTCTGGTCGAAACCCCGCTGATGTGGATCGACAAGGCCGACACCTGGGCGCTGGCCGATTCGCTCGGCGGCCAGGCGCTGGTCGAGCTGATCGTGGAACACACCCACACCTGCTATCTGGGTGAACGCACGCACCGGCACGCCTGGGGTTATGGCTGCGGCCAGTGCCCGGCCTGCGAATTGCGGGCGCGCGGCTATGAGCGCTACGCCGGACGGGTCTAAACCCGGGCCAGATCTTCCACCACGCAGCGGGTGACGAGCGGCGGCCCGTCGCCGATGTGAAAGGCCAGCTTGCGCTCGCGCAGCGCCACGTCGCTGGCGGTGACGCGGTCAAAGCGCCGCAGGTGCTCGGTCCACGATTCATCGACGATCTGCTCGATAAAGCGGCCCGGCTGGTTGATGTCGCGCAGCAGCGCCCACTCCAGCGCGCCCTGGCGCAGGCGGCTGCGGCGGCTTTCGTGCATCAGCTTCAAAAAAGCGTCGGCGCGCGCCGGGTTGATCAGGTATTCGACCGTCACCACCATCCGGCCCACGCCCGGCGGCATGTCTGCCACCGGTGTCTTGAATTGGCGCGAAGGCGTCAGGTCTTCTTCCGAGTCGTGGTCGCCTACCCAGCGCTGCGCCACCAGCATGGTGAGCGTGCCGCTGACGGCCGCCACCAGCAGGCAGGTGGGCACGCTGGTGACCGTGGCCACCTGTCCCCACAGCGCTGCGCCCAGCGCGCTGGCGCCCATGATGGCCATCTGGTAGGTCGACATGCCGCGCGCCCGCACCCAGTCGGGTAGCGCCAGCTGGGCCGACACGGCGAGCGAGTTGGCGCAGGTGATCCAGGCCATGCCGTTGAGCAGCATGGCAGGCACCGCTACCCAGGCGTTGGGCGCTAGCGCCATGACGGCGGTGGAGGCCGACTGCAGCAGCACCGAGCGCAGCACCAGCGTGTCGCGCGTCATCATCTGGCGCAGGCGCGGCAAGAACATCGCGGCCACGATGGCACCCGAACCCATGGCGGCCAGCAGCAGCGTGAAGGTGCCGGCGTCGCCGCCCTCCAGCTTGCGCGCCACCAGCGGCAGCAAGGCCAGCAGGGCGGTCGAGTGCAGGAAAAACAGCGCCACCCGCACCAGCACCGCGCGCAGCCGGCTCGACTGGCCGACAAACTGCAGTCCGACGCGCATGGCGCTGAGCAGACGCTCGCGGCCCAGCGGATTGGGCACATGCTCGCGCCGCCAGCGCATGATGACAAAGCCCGAAATGATGGACAGCACCGCGTTGAGTACAAACACATAAGCCGTGCCGGCGCTGGCGATCAGCGCGCCCGCCACCAGCGGACCGACGATGCGCGAGGCATTCATGGCGATGCCGTTGAGCGCCAGCGCGGCCGGCAGCTGGTGGCGCGGCACCAGCTCGGGAACGATGGCTGAAAACACCGGCCAGCGCATCGCCAGGCCGATGCCGTTGGCAAAGGTCAGCGCCAGCAGCAGCGCTGGCGTCATGCGGCCCGACAGCACGGCGATGCACAGCAGCGTGGCGACGGCGGCGACCCAGAACTGCGTCATGATGAAGTAGCGCCGCCGGTCCAGGATGTCGGCCAGCGCGCCGCTAGGCAGGCCAAGCAGGAACACCGGCAGCGTCGACGCCGACTGCACCAGCGCCACCCACAGCGGCGTGCTGGTCATCGAGGTCATCAGCCAGGCCGCCGCCACGTCGTTCATCCACATGCAGATGTTGGCGGTCAGCCAGACGCTCCACAGCATGCGGAAGACCGGGCGTTTGATCGGCCCCCAGGGCGAGAGGGAAGGAGATTCGGCGAGAGGTATGGTTTCTTTAGGCATGGCCTGACATTCTCAGGCTTTTCCTGCAAGCCCGCCGTGAGGAGTTTGACGCACGCGGTACAGGGCTGGCCCGCCTTCGGGCTGTTTTTCAAGCTCCCAGAGCCGGTCATGAAATGCCGCCACGCCCGGCCGGTGGGCAATCGAGACGATGCTGCCCCTGGCCGCCCTGACGCTGGCCAGCAGCTTGTCGTACAGGGTTTTCTCGGCCGCTTCGTCGAGTGCGCTGGTCGCCTCGTCGGCAAAAATCCAGCGCGGTTTTTTCAGCAGCACCCGGGCAATCGCCAGCCGCTGCTGTTCGCCGCCCGACAGCTTCTGGCTCCATGCGTCCTCGTCGTCGAGCCGGCTGGTGAGTTGCGGCAGCAGCGCATCGGTCAGCGCCTGCTGCAGGGCGTCGTCGCCGTACTGCGCGGCCGGCTGCGGATAGGCCAGCGCATCGCGCAGCCGGCCATCGGGGAAGTAGGGGCGCTGCGGAATGAACATGGCGTCCGCCGGCAAATGGGTCTGGCCTTTGTAAAACGGCCAGATCCCCGCCAGCGCCCGGAACAAGGTCGATTTGCCGCTGCCAGAGGGGCCTTTGAGCAGCACGTTCTCGCCGGGTCCGGCCTGCAGCGAAACGCCGCTGAGCAGGGTGGCGCCGGTTGGCAGCTTCAAGGACAGGTTGTTGACGGCCAGCGTGTCGATGGCCAGCGGATGTGCGTCATTTGCTATCAAATTGCTGGCTGCCTGCGCCCGTCCCTGTTGCGCCACAGCACTGATATTGTCTTCAAAGCTGGTCAGACGGTCGGTCGTGGCGCGCCAGGCCGCCAGGCTGCTGTAGTTGTCCACGAGCCAGCTCAGCGAATCCTGCACGCGCCCGAAGGCCGACGAGATCTGGATCAGCTCGCCGAGCTGGATGGCGCCGCTGAAAAAGCGTGGCGCGGCCACGACGAATGGAAACACCACCGCCGCCTGGCCAAAGAAGTTGGTGAACCAGACCAGGTTTTTCTGCTTCTTGATGAGCCGGAGGTAGTTGGCCAGCACGGCGGCGAAACGCGTGTCCAGGTGCGCCCGCTCCACGGCTTCGCCCTTGTCCAGCGCGATCGATTCGCTGTATTCGCGCACCCGCACCATGTGATGCCGAAAGTCGGCTTCCACCCGTTGCTGCTGGTAATTGAGCCTGATCTGCGGCCGGCCTATGTAATGCGTGGCAATGCTGCCGAGGGCGCAATACAGCACCGCCATCCAGACCATGAAGCCCGGAATGCTGTAGCTGCCGCCGTTGAAGTTGAAGGCAAACGCCCCCGAAAGCGACCACAGGATGCCGACAAAACTCACCAGCGTGACCACCGCGTTCAGCAGACCCATGCTCAGTGAAATGCTGTAGGTGGTGAACAGGTTGATGTCTTCCTGAATCCGCTGGTCCGGGTTGTCGGGGGCGCCCAGGGGGTTTGTCCCGCCGTTGGCCTCACCGTTAACGCGGGTGAAGCGCGCCAGTTCGAGTTTGTAAAACGCAT
>JBDSZF010000119.1:0-5714 GCA_039925285.1 Polaromonas sp. | reverse complement strand
CTGCACCACTTCCCCAGCGGGCAGCCCTTGCTCATCGAGCCAGACCTGTTGGCCCGGCGGAGCGCCCTTTCGATAAACGTCCCGATGTCACAGCGCCTGCTGATGGGGGTCCGACGTTTATCGAAATGACGTTTTTTAACTTTGGAGTGTTTCGATGAACCAACCTGTCATGCAAGGGCTGTATCTCAATACGCCCACTTACGTCAAGAATGCAAAACTGATTGCCTGGGTCGCCGACATGGTGGCCTTGTGCAAACCCGACACCGTTTACTGGTGCGACGGCAGCGACGCCGAATACCAGCGCCTGTGCCAGCAGCTGGTCGATGCCGGCACCTTCAGGAAACTCAACGAAGCCAAGCGCCCGAACAGCTTTCTGGCCTGCTCCGACCCGAGCGACGTGGCCCGCGTGGAAGACCGCACCTACATCTGCTCGGCCCAGAAAGAAAACGCCGGCCCGACCAACAACTGGATGGAGCCGGCGGAGATGCGCGCCACCTTGCAACCGCTGTTCGACGGCTGCATGCGGGGCCGCACGATGTATGTCGTGCCGTTTTCGATGGGCCCGTTGGGTTCGCCCATCGCCCACATCGGCATCGAGTTGTCCGACAGCCCCTATGTGGCCGTCAACATGAAGATCATGACCCGCATGGGCAAGGCTGTTTTTGACGTGCTGGGCACCGACGGCAACTTCGTTCCTTGCGTCCACACCGTGGGCGCGCCTCTGGCCCAGGGCCAGCAGGACGTGAAATGGCCTTGCAACAAGACCAAGTACATCGTGCATTACCCCGAAACGCGCGAAATCTGGTCCTACGGCTCGGGCTACGGCGGCAATGCGCTGCTGGGCAAGAAATGCTTTGCGCTGCGCATCGCGTCCAACATGGGCCGCGACGAAGGCTGGCTGGCCGAGCACATGCTGATCCTCGGCGTAACCAATCCGCAGGGCAAGAAATACCATGTGGCAGCGGCTTTCCCAAGCGCCTGCGGCAAGACCAACTTCTCGATGCTGGTGCCGCCCGCCGGTTTTGACGGCTGGAGCGTCACCACGATTGGCGACGACATCGCCTGGGTCAAGCCCCATGCGGACGGCAAGATGTACGCCATCAACCCCGAAGCCGGCTACTTTGGCGTGGCGCCCGGCACCAACTACCACACCAACCCCAACTGCATGGCCAGCCTGGACAAGAACGTGATCTTCACCAACGTCGCGCTGACCGACGACGGCGACGTGTGGTGGGAAGGCATGGAAAAAGACAGCGGCAAGCTGCCCGATCACCTGATCGACTGGCAGGGCAATGACTGGACGCCTGAAATCGCCAGGCAGACCGGCGCCAAGGCCGCGCACCCGAATTCGCGCTTCACCGTGGCCGCGACCAACAACCCGGCGCTCGACAGCGCCTGGGACGACCCGAAAGGTGTGGCGATTGACGCCTTCATCTTCGGCGGCCGCCGCTCGACCACCGTGCCCCTCGTCACTGAGGCCCGCACCTGGAGGGAAGGCGTTTACATGGCTGCCACGATGGGCTCCGAGACCACTGCCGCCGCCACCGGCCAGGCTGGTGTGGTGCGCCGCGACCCGTTCGCCATGCTGCCGTTCTGCGGCTACAACATGAGCGACTACTTCCAGCACTGGCTGGACATGGAGCACAAGCTCGAAGACTCGGGCCACATGCTGCCGCACATTTATTGCGTGAATTGGTTCCGCAAAGGCGACGACGGCAAGTTTGTCTGGCCTGGCTACGGCGAAAACATGCGCGTGCTGGCCTGGATGATTGACCGGATCGAAGGCAAGGGCCAGGGCGAAGAGCATGTCATCGGCATCAGCCCCAGCTACAAAGACCTGAACTGGACCGGCCTGGACTTCAGCGCCGAACAGTTTGATACCGTGACCCGCATCGACAAGGCCGCCTGGCTCAAAGAGCTGGAACTGCATGACGAACTGTTCAAGCAGCTCAAACATCACCTGCCGAAAGAGCTGGAAGTGACCAAAGCGGAAATCGAGCGCCGGCTTGCCGCCTGAAGTATGGGTGCAGGGCCTGCGGTTTGGTGCATGAGTTGCACTGAACCTGCGCTGCCCCGGTGACATGGCGCTTTGCGCCCAAGCACCGAACGTAAAAAAGCCACCCGACGGGGTGGCTTTTTTACGGGATGCCGCCTGTGCAGAGGGCGCTTAAACGGCGTAACGCTGGTAGCCGCGCAGAACCGGAGCGCCTGCCTTCAGGGCGCGTTCGGCGCGTGCCGCCTGCTCAGCTGTTGTCGAGGCTTGAGCGGGCGTCACTTCGGTTTTAACTTCGCTGCGCATGATGGCCATCTGCAGGTCGCTCATGACGCGCGGATCGGCTTTGGCCAGGGCCCACAGACGCTGGTCGGCGCGGGCTTCAGCCAGGTTGCGCGACCAGGCATCGAGACTGTTTTTGGTGCGAACCGCGATCTGGCGTGCGGCGCCGGCAAAAAACGCGAGCGCTGCAAAGGCCACGGCCCACAGGGCAATCCACATCATCAGCAGATGGCCTTCGGCAACACTGTCCATCACCTGATCGGCCACCACCATGACGGCTGCGGCCATGGCCGACAGCAGCAGGGTGGCCAGGCCGCGCGTGCCGGAAAATCCCTGACGCATCTGTTGCACGGCATCCATGGCCGACTCGACGCGGTTGGCGCCGTGGTGTTCGGCAGAATGGCTGGTATTGACGAAGCTGGTCATGATGAATTCCTTTAACTGTCCCGCTCGTGAATGTTTGCAGCGGATGTTGAGATGTTAGGGTTAACACCAGTGCTGGTCTACTTTATATTTATGATGGAAGTTATTCATAAAAATGATAGTCTTGCGCTTTGCTGAATCTGGAGCCCCATGAATTCCCCGAACTTCCGCACGCTGGACCTGAACCTGCTGCGGGTTTTTGACGAGGTGATGGCCGAGCGCAGCCTGACACGGGCCGCGCGCAACCTGTCGCTGACGCAACCGGCCGTCAGCAATGCCCTGCGCCGCCTTCGCGAGACGCTGGGCGATGAACTGGTGCAACGCAGCGGCCAGGGCATGGCGCCCACGCCGCGTGCCGTCGCCATCTGGCCCGCCGTGCGCGAAGCCCTGCGGCAACTGCAGGAATCGCTGATTCCCAATGAATTTGTCCCCGCGACGGCCAGCAGCAACTTTGTTCTGGCGATGGCCGACGCGACGGCTGCCGAACTGATCCCGGGCCTGACCGAAATCCTGGAGCGGGAAGCCCAGGGCGTGAGCATCCGGGTCGTGCCGCTCACCACGCGCGACCCGAGGCGGATGCTGGACGAAGAGAGCTGCGACCTGGCCGTCGGCTATTTCCCGTCGGTGATGCCCGACCTGACAGTCAGGGCGCAGAATGGCGAACCGGTGCCGTTCTTGTTCCAGCGGCTGTATGACGGCGAATATGTGTGCGTGATGCGCAAGGATCATGCGCTGGCTGACAGTCCCTTGACCCTCGACCAGTTTTGCGCCGCCCGGCATATGCTCGTGAGCTTTTCGGGCCGGCCCTATGGGTTCATCGACGAATCGCTGGCCGCGCTGGGCCGTGAGCGGCGCGTGGTGCTCACGGTCAACCAGTTTTTTACTGCCGGCCGCGTGGTGGCCAACTCCAACCTGCTGACCGTGCTGCCGCGCCATTTCGTCCCGGTGACCGGCATTGCCGAGCAACTGGCACAGCGTGCCTTGCCGTTCAGGGTGTCACCGGTGCATATTGATGCGCTGTGGCACCGCCGCTCGGCACAGCAAAGTGCCCATATATGGCTGCGCCGGGCGGTGCTGCGCTCAGCCGAGAAGGTCTTTTCGCGCTGACGAAGTTCTGGCACCGCTGCATTCAGTCCAGACGACCCGTGCGCCTTCCCGCACAATCGGCGGGGTGAACATCCAGCTACTTTCCGACCTGCATCTTGAATCGAACCCGCATTTCAAGGCCAAGCCCCTGCCCGGTGCCGACCTGCTGGTGCTGGCGGGCGATATCGGCTCTTACCAGGGCGGCTCGCTGCTGAGCAGCCTGGGCATTGAGGACTTTGGCCTGGCGCGGTTTTCGCCCTTGCCGGTGGCGCTTGGCGGAGCGGGCTGGCCCACGCCGGTGCTGTTTTTGCCCGGCAACCATGAATATGACGGGCTGGATTTTGAAGCAGCCGACAAGCGGCTGCGTGACGCCTGTGAGCGTCTGGGACTGATCTGGCTGGAACGCCAGAGCGTGGTGCTTGCCGGCGTTCGCTTTGTCGGCTGCACCTTGTGGACCGATTTTGATGCGCTGACCACCAGCCAGGCGAATGCCGAAAAGAATCAGGCTGGCGACATCACGCTTGGCGAGCAACTCAAGGCGCGCGAAAAAGCCTTTCGCGCCGCCAACTTCTACCTGAAGAAAAACCATGCCTTCCGCCATGGTCAACCGATGCTGGCCGAGGAAGTGCGCGAGGAAGGCCTGAAAAGCCAGGCCTGGCTGCGCGAGGCGCTGGCGCAGCCCTTTGACGGCCCGACGGTGGTGGTGACGCACTTTGCGCCCAGCCTGCTGAGCGCCGATCCGCGCTATGGCCTGAGCCCGGGAACGGCCGGATTCTGCAATTCACTCGACGAGCTGCTGCCGCTGGCCACGCTGTGGCTGCACGGCCATCTGCATTGCCCGAATGACTATGTCAGGCATGGCTGCCGCGTGGTGGCCAATCCGCTCGGTTATGCGCGCAAGGGTGAACAGCAGGCGTTTCGGGAATCGCTGTGTCTTACGGTGAAGTCGTAAACCCATACCATCCGGCGGTGGATTCGCCAGACGGCAGCCCGGCACTGGCTAAACTAGAGCTTTAAAAAAACAAAGGAGCAACCATGAAGATTCTTCTGGCCGTTGACGGCAGCAGCTACACCAAAAAAATGCTCGCCTACCTGACCACGCATGACGAGCTGTTCAGTGCCAGCAATGAGTACACCGTGCTCACGGTACAGCCTCCTTTGCCTCCGCGCGCGCGCGCGGCCGTGGGCAAGGAAATCGTCGACAGCTATTACACCGATGAAACGGAGAAGGTCATGGCACCGGTGGCCGCATTCCTGGCGCATCACGGCATCCATGCCAAGAGCGAGTGGAAGATCGGGCCGGCTGGCGAAACCATCGCCCAATTTGCCGACGATGGCAAGTTCGATCTGCTCATCATGGGCTCGCACGGCCACAGCTCGCTCGGCAATCTGATCATGGGCTCGGTGGCGACCCAGGTTCTGGCGCACTGCAAGGTGCCGGTACTGCTGGTTCGCTGAGGCTGCCAAGCCATTCGTGCCGGCCGCTGGGCTGCAAGCCGCCGCAGCACCCAGCGTGAAGTAAAACGTGGCGCCCTGACCCACGGTCGAGCCGGCCCAGGCCCTGCCGCCGTGGCGCGCAATGATGCGCTGCACCGTCGCCAGGCCCATCCCGGTGCCGGGAAATTCAGCCTGAGCAGGCAGGCGCTGAAAGGCGCCAAACAGCTTTTAGACACAAGCCATCTCAAAACCGGCGCCGTGGTCCCGCACAAAGTAAACCGTTTCGCCGGCGCTGACTTCTTTCTGGCCAACGACCCTCGGCAGACTGGGCGCATTAATCTACCAGCACTGAAGCGGCGCTCTGCTTGAGCGCCGCAGTCAGCGCATCGAGCACCTCGGACTCCAGGTTCCAGCAGTGCCAGCAAAGCTGGATGGACAGGATGCAGCCGGGCACCAGGTTGATGAGCTGGCCCTGGTCAATCAGCCCCTGCGC
>JBDSZF010000118.1:0-9241 GCA_039925285.1 Polaromonas sp. | reverse complement strand
TTGCCGGCTTCCTTGAACGGCGCCGCCTTGGTGTACTGCGTCAGCGGTGCATAGCATTCAAAAAACCCGTGGGCGCCTGAACCCCGTGCATGCACGATGCGCTCGGGAATGCGCTCGTGGTCAAAGTGGGTGATCTTCTCGCGCAGTACGAAGTCTTCGAGCAGCGCCGGTCCGCGCAGGCCGAACTTCAGGGAGTTCTGGTTGTCGGCAATGGCCACGCCCTGGTTGGTGGTGAGCTTCTGCCCGGACGAATCCACGCGGACACGGTCCAGCGCTTCAATCGTGGCGTTCACGCCCTCAGGGGCCACACTGCCGGTTTTTTCGCTGCCGTTTTCCTCGCTCAAGGTGCTGCCGGTGGGCAGCCTCGAAGCCGGCTCGGCCGTGGCGCCCTGCTGGGGCCGGGTGGCGTTGGCAAATCCGTGCTCGGCGGGCTTGGTCGGATTGAAGGGCATCGCGGCGACCAGCGCCTGCGTCTGCGCCATTTTTTCGGCATTGCGGTCACCGCTGGCATCGGGATCCGCATGTGCCGGGCCACTGTCGCTGTTGCGCGCAACCGCTTTTGCGGCGCTGCTGCTTTTACGGGTGTTCTTTTGTCCACTGGCCGGAGGGGTGGTTTTAGGCATGGTCGTGAAAGGTAGGAGCAGGCAGGATCGCCAGTCACCACCTTAGCGATTCCCCCAAAAGCTGGCTGTAGGACGCAGCGCTTTACCCAAGCCAGCATTTTTTTTGACATGCAAAGTTGTCCCTGCATCATGTGGACAACTTTGTTGATGAAGCCCGGGAAAAGTCCGCCAAGCGTGACAGGGCGCGGCTCACGCCAGAATGCCTGCGTTTTAAGCAGCCAGCCAGCCTGAAGGGCTTTTTACGCTCTGGCCGGGCTATTTCAGCCAGCTCACGGCCATCAGCAGGCCGATCAGAACAGGCTGGTGCAGCAGGTAATAACTCAAACTCCAGCGCCCCAGCCAGGCCAGGGGCCGGCCCGCCCCCCCCAGCTGGCGTCCAAACCAATGCGGCCGCCGGCGCAATGCCCAGCCTCCCGCCGCCATGCCCCACCACATCACGCCCAGCCAAGGAATGACAGGCACATAGTCTTCGGTGAGCGGTTTACGGCTGATGAGGCCCAGCCAGTTAAAAGGCATACGGTTGAGAAATTCAAGCCCCGGCCATTCAGAATGGGCGTAAGCAGCCATCAATTTCATGGCGATGGCCAGGCCGCCCCACAGCCAGAGCCAGCTGCCCGATCCGGCTGTCAGGCGCACGATGAGCAGCATCACGGCCATGCCGTGCAGCACGCCAAAGTAGATAAAGCTTTGCGGATACATCAGGTAGGAGCCGGCGCTGACCAGCAACGCACAGCCCGCCACCTGTGCCCAGCGCCGCGAGAAACGCGGCCAGCTCTGGCCCTGCTGAACGGCGATGGCCTGGCTCACGCCCGCCGTGAAGAGAAACAGGCTGACGATGACGGTGCGCTGCCAGGTCCAGAACGGATCCGCATAGAAGTCCTGTTTCAGGTAGCCGAAATGGTTCAGGTCGAAGCAGAAATGGTAGGCCGTCATCCAGACAATGGCCAGGCCACGCAGGGTATCGATCGAGTTAAAGCGCTGCATAGGCATGGCGGCTAGTTTACGCAGACGATTTTTTGCCAAGAATCAGCCGCAATCAGTAGAAACCAGAGCCTCGATTCGTTGCAAAATTGTTACCACTCTTACCAAAAATAGGCCACCATGAAAACAATCCATCTACTGAGCGCCCTGGCCGCCGCGTCATTGCTGGCCGCCTGCGGTGGCGGCGACTCGGCAAGCAATCTTGGCACGGTAAACAGCACGCCGGCTCCAGGCGCACTGATTCAGAATCCACCGCCCCGCACGGCCTTTTTCTCGGCTGCCGACTTTGCCGCAAAACTCAACGCCAGCGCCGCGGGTCGCAATTTGCTGGCCATTGCCGGCACACCCAAATGCGGGGTTGACGTGCAATACATCCGATACGGCACCGTCGGCGGCGCCGGGGAATCAACAGACGCATCCGGCGCCTTGATGACGCCGTCTGGCGGTGCCGACTGCACAGGCGCGCGGCCCATTGTGCTGTACGCACACGGCACCACCACGGTGAAGAGCTACAACCTGGCCAATCTGCTTGACGAAAGCAATGACGCCTATGGCGAAGCCGCACTGATTGCCGCCATGTACGCAGCGCAAGGCTTTGTCGTGGTCGCGCCCAACTACGCGGGTTACGACGCCTCCAGGCTGTCCTACACCCCCTACCTGAACGCCGATCAGGAATCCAGAGAAATGATGGACGCGCTGAGCGCTGCACGCAAAGCCCTGCCCGGCTTGCTGCAACCTGTGCAGGACAGCGGCAAGCTGTTTATCACCGGCTATTCGCAAGGCGGTCACGTTGCCAT
Source organism: Polaromonas sp. (assembly GCA_039925285.1). GTDB lineage: Bacteria > Pseudomonadota > Gammaproteobacteria > Burkholderiales > Burkholderiaceae_C > Polaromonas. The sequence continues at coordinate 6,840 of JBDSZF010000118.1, read as the reverse complement.
GGCCACGCACCGGGCCATGCAGGCAACCGGTCAGACGGTCACAGCAAGCGCCCCCATGTCCGGCCCCTACGCACTGGCAGCCTTGACCGATGCCGTGTTTTACGGCAACACGAACTTGGGAAGCACGCTCTTTACCCCGCTGCTGATCAACAGCTACCAGAAGGCCTACGGCAATCTCTACGGCAAGCTCACCGATATTTACGAGCCGGCCTACGCCACAGGCGTTGACACCCTGCTGCCTACCGATACACCGCTGTCCACCCTGTTCGCACCCGGGGGCAAACTGCCACAGACAGCATTGTTCAGCAGGACGCCACCGACAGCGCCCGCAGGATCGCCGCCTCAGCTGCAGCCCACTTTGAACGCCATCAGCCCACCGACAACTGATCCTCTGCTGGCACCCTTGTTCGCCCTGGGCTTTGGCACCAGTAACCTCATCACCAATGGGGCTCGCCTGGATTACCTGCTGGACGCCATGGCCAATCCGGATGGCGCAGTGCCAAGCCCGACCACGGGTGCGCAAGCCACGAGCCCGGCCAATCCGATCCGGATCGCCATGAAAAAGAATGACTTGCGCAACTGGGCGCCCACCCGCCCCGTGTTGTTGTGCGCCGGCAGCAGCGATCCGAGCATCTTTTACAACCTGAATACCCAGCTGATGGGCACTTTGTGGTCAAACCAGGTGAACGCCGGGCTGGTTAGCGTCTTGAATGTGGATTCCGCCCCCACCAGTGCTGCCGACCCGTATGCGACGGCCAAAGGCGGCTTCAGTCAAGCCAAGGCCGGCACCGCTGCAGCAGCCGTTGCTGCAGGCGCCTCCGATGGCGGCACGGCAGCCGTCACACAGGCCTATCACGGCTCACTCGTTCCGCCCTTCTGCAACGCCGCCGCACGCGGTTTCTTCCAGAATATTCTGGCCGCTGGTATTTAAAAAAATAAATCCTGATGAAAAACAACTATTTATTGCTGGCCAGCCTGATGGCTGCCTGTGCTGCAGCCCCTTCGATGGCACAGCAAAACACCATCAAGCTGGGCGCATCCAACGTGCGACCCCATGCCACCAGCGCCAGCGACTTCTCGGGACCGTTCACCCCCAGCGGCATCAGCGTGGCCGTTCTGAACAAGAACACGCCGTTCTTTTCCTACACACGGGAAATCAACGACCAATGGGATGTAGAGCTGGCGCTGGGCGCGCCGCCCACCCATGACATTGTCTTGAAGATCAACAACCCCGGGCTGCCCGGCAGTGCACAGGCGCTGAACGGTCAAGTCGGCGCGAAAGTCCGGCAAGTGGCCCCGACCCTGTTTGTCAATTACAAATTCCTTGAAAAATCCAGCCCCTGGCGCCCCTTCATCGGCATTGGCATCAACTACACGCGTTTTGACAAGACAAGCTCGACCGTTGCCGGCAATGCATTGAATGGCGGAGCCACCTCCATCGCGCTGGAAGATTCAGCGGGACTGGCCTTGCAAGGCGGCATGAGTTACCAGATCAACCCGCAGTGGTCTTTGTCGGTTTCCTTCGCAACAGCGCAAGTCAAATCGAAAATCACCACCAACACGCTGGGCATCCAGCGCAACGCCGACATCACCTTCAGACCCAGGGTGTCTACGTTAGCTGTGGGTTATTCGTTCTGAAAAGGCAGCACCAGGAGCCTGTTCAGCCACCGGCAGAGTCGGCCGTTGAAGTCGTTGTCCTGCAAATTCCTGTGCTATACAGGCGTGGTGACTGAAAAAGTATCCCCTTCAGCCCCGTCCCCCAGCGACTGGCACCTGCGTGACGCCCATGAACTGGTGCGCGAGCACGGCGTAGATCCTGCCAGCGGCCTGCAAGAACACCAGGTCAGCCAGCGCACCCTGCAGCACGGCGCCAACGAACTGCCCACGAGCGGCAGCCGCAGCCTGTGGTCGCTGGTGGTCGATCAGTTCAGCGACTTCATGATCCTCGTGCTGATGGCTGCTGCGCTCATCTCGGGCGTCATTGGCGAGCTGGTGGACACCTTGGTGATTCTGGTCATCGTGCTACTCAATGCGACCATCGGGCTGGTGCAGGCCTGGCGCGCCGACCAGGCACTGGCCGCACTGCAGCGGCTGGCCGCCGCCCAGGCCACAGTGCTGCGCAGCGGCCAGGAGCAGCAGGTGCCCACAAAGTCCCTCGTGCCCGGTGATATCGTGCTGCTGGAAGCGGGCAACCAGGTGCCGGCCGACCTGCGGCTGCTCAAGATTGCCCAGCTCAAGGTGGACGAATCGGCGCTGACCGGCGAGTCGATCACCGTGGACAAGCACACCGGCGTGCTGACCGGCACGGTCCATGCCCTGGGCGACCGGCTGAACATGGCCTTCAAGGGCACCACGGCAACCCACGGGCGCGGCAAGGGGCTGGTGGTGGCCACCGGCATGGCGACTGAACTGGGCAAGGTGGCCGGGCTGCTGAAACAGGACTCAGACCGCAGCACACCACTGCAGCAACGGCTGGCCGCTTTTGGCAAGCGGGTCGCCGTGGCCGTGCTGGCCATCTGCGGGGTGATTTTTGCCGTCGGTGTGCTGCGCGGAGAGCCGCCCCTGCTGATGGTCCTGACCGCCGTGAGCCTGGCGGTGGCCGCCATCCCAGAGGCGCTGCCTGCGGTCGTGACGGTGCTGCTGGCGCTGGGCGCGCGCAAGATGGTGTCATTCAATGCGCTGATCCGCCGCCTGCCCTCGGTCGAAACACTGGGCTCGGTGACCGTCATCTGCTCCGACAAGACCGGCACGCTCACGCAAAACCGCATGCAGACCGAGCAGGTGCTGGCGAACGGCCAGGTCTGGCATCCGGGCGAAGCGGCGCCCGGCCCGCTGCAGACCGAGCTGTTGCGCGCCGCCGTCCTGTGCAACGATGCGAGTCGTGATTCGCAGGGCGACTGGCAGGGCGACCCCACGGAAACGGCGCTGACGCAGATTGCCGCGACGGTCGGCCTGGAAAAGGCAGCAGTCGAGCAGGCGCTGCCCCGTGAGCTGGAGTTCCCGTTTGATTCAGACCGCAAGCGCATGAGCACAGTGCACCGCAACGCGCAGGCCTGGATCGCCTACACCAAGGGCGCGCCGGAATCAGTTCTGCCGCATTGCACCAACCAATGGCAGCCCGAAGGCGAGGTGCCGCTGCAGCCTGAAGAGACACTGGCACAAGCCGAGGCGATGGCCGCTCAGGGTTTGCGGGTGCTGGCGCTGGCCCGGCGGGTCCATCGACAGCTTCCGCAAGCCGACGATACCGACGCCGTGGAGCGCGGCCTGAGCCTGATTGGCTTGATCGGCCTGATCGATCCGCCCCGCCCCGAAGCCGCTGCAGCGGTGCGCGAATGTGTGGCCGCCGGCATCGTGCCGGTTATGATCACCGGCGACCACCCGGCCACCGCGCGCGCCATTGCGCTGCGTCTGGGAATCGTTGACGACGTCCAGGCCCAGGTGCTGACCGGCACCGACCTGAGCGAACTGGACGAAGACAGCCTGCGCGCCCGTGTGCAGCATGTGCGCGTTTATGCCCGCGTTGACCCGGCGCAGAAAATCCGCATCGTCGAAGCACTGCAGGCGCAGGGCGAATTCGTCGCCATGAGCGGCGACGGCGTCAACGATGCACCGGCCCTCAAGTGCGCCGACATTGGCGTGGCCATGGGCAAGGGCGGCACCGACGTGGCCCGCGAGGCAGCAAGCCTGGTGCTGCTGGACGACAACTTTGCCACCATCGTCAAAGCCGTGCGTGAAGGCCGGCGCATCTACGACAACATCCGCAAGTTCGTTCGCTACACCATGACCAGCAATTCCGGCGAGATCTGGGTGATCTTTCTGGCGCCGCTCCTGATGCTGCCCATTCCGCTGCTGCCCATCCACATCCTGTGGGTCAACCTGGTCACCGACGGCCTGCCCGGCCTGGCCCTGGCCGCCGAATCCGCCGAACCCGGCATCATGCAGCGCCCGCCCCGGCCACCGAAAGAAAGCATGTTTGCCAACGGCATGTGGCAGCATATTCTGGGCGTCGGCCTGCTGCTGGGTGGCCTGTGCCTGGGCGTGCAGGCCTGGGCGATTGCCACCGGGAACGCGCACTGGCAGACCATGGTGTTCACCGTGCTCACGCTGGGCCAAATGGCGCACCTGATAGCCATCCGCTCTGAGAGCGAACCTCTGTGGCGCATTGGCATTGCCAGCAACCGCCCGCTGCTGGGCGCGGTGCTGCTGACGTTTTTATTGCAAATGGCGACGATTTACGTGCCGGTGCTCAATCCCATCTTCAAGACCGAAGCCCTGAGCCTGCCCGAACTGGGCCTGTGCCTGGCGGCCGCCTTTGTCGTGTATGCGGTGGTGGAAGTCGAAAAAGCCTGGCGCCGGAGCCGCCGGCTTGAAAATGCCTCGGCCAGCGATACCGCAGCCGATGCACCCGAGAACAATGTATCGCCATAATTCAGGCCATGCACCTACCCACCCAGATCACCCAGCTCCAGCATGCGGGCCACGACGCGCTGCAACTCACCACCTGCCACGGCATCGCCATCGTGGCGCTGCACGGCGCCCATCTGCTGTCCTGGGTGCCCACGGGCCAGCGCGATGTATTCTGGCTCTCACCCCAGTCCCAGCCCGAACCCGCCGCCATTCGCGGCTGCGTTCCGGTGTGCTGGCCGTGGTTTTCCAAACAGGGCATGCCCGCCGGCGCGATGCAGCACGGCCCGGTGCGCAGCCTGCCGTGGCAAGTCAGCGCGATTCATGCCAGCAGCGACGATGAAATCAGCCTGAGCCTGGCGCCCTGCGCGCAAGCCGACGCAGGCCTTGCCACCCTTGCGCCGGGCTTGGAGGTCAGCCTGCGCATCACGCTGGGCCATATCCTCAGCCAGACCCTGCAGACGCGCAACCTGGGCAGCCAGCCTTTTCAGCTGACGCAGGCATTGCACAGTTATTTTGCGGTGGGCAGCGCCACTCAGGTCGGCATAGGCGGTCTCGCCGACCTGCCCTACCAGGACCGCCTGCGCGGCCTGGCCACCGGCATACAGCTGGAACCGTTTGCACTGGAGCAAGCCTGCGACCGCACTTATTACCACGCATCGCCAGATGACTTGGGCGAATCCATGCATCGCTACATGCTGGTTGACCCGGTCTGGCAGCGCCGCATCATGATAGACACCCGGGGCAGCCAGTCGGTGGTGGTGTGGAACCCCGGCAGCGAAACCGCCCGCAAGATGGCCGACGTGCCGGATGACGGGTGGCAGGACTTTTTCTGCATCGAGACCGCCAACGCCGGGCCCGATGTCATTGCGCTGGCGCCGGGGGCAGAACACAGCCTGAAGCAGACCTTGAGCCTGATGCTTTAGGCCCGCCCACGCAGGATCAGCGCAAGCTGCTATTGATGAGATAGCAGCTTGCAGCGCGACAAAGCCGGTCCGGTCAGCCCACCCACTTGCGCGCGTTGTGCCAGAGCTGCATCCACGGGCTCAGGGCGCTTTGGTCGCCGCTGGTCCAGCTCATCTGCACGTTGCGGAACACCCGCTCGGGGTGCGGCATCATCGCGGTAAAGCGCCCGTCGGCCGTGGTGACCGCCGTCAAACCGCCGGCGCTGCCGTTCGGATTGGCCGGGTAGGACTCGGTCGGCTGGCCATGGTTGTCGGTAAAACGCATCGCCGCAATCGCGGCTGACGCATCGCCGCGATGGGCGAAGTTGGCGTAACCCTCGCCGTGTGCCACGGCAATCGGCAGGCGGCTGCCGGCCATGCCCGCAAAGAACAGGCTGGGCGACTCCAGCACTTCCACCATCGACAGGCGGGCCTCGAAGCGCTCGCTCTGGTTGGTGGTGAAGCGCGGCCAGGCCTGCGCGCCGGGAATGATGTCGGCCAGTTCGGCAAACATCTGGCAGCCGTTGCACACGCCGAGGCCAAAGGTGTCAGTGCGGCCAAAGAAGGCCTTGAACTGCTCGGCCAGCACCGGATTGAAGGTGATGGAGCGCGCCCAGCCAATGCCCGCGCCCAGCGTGTCGCCGTAGCTGAAGCCGCCGCAGGCCACCACGCCGGCAAAGTCGGCAAGCTGGGCGCGGCCGGCCTGCAGGTCGGTCATGTGAACATCGATGGCTTCAAAACCGGCCCGCGTGAAGGCGTAGGCCATTTCCACATGCGAATTGACGCCCTGCTCGCGCAATACTGCGACTTTCGGGCGGGACAGCATCAATGCGGGTGCTGAAAGCGGGGAGCCCTCACCCCTGCCCTCTCCCAGAGGGAGCAAGATATGCAAACCGGGATCGCTCGGGTCACCCGCGGCCGCGTGCTCGGCATCGGCGCCCGCCGGGTTGTCACGCTGCTGGCAGATCTTCCAGCTGACCGCATCCCAGACCTGGTGCAGGTCCTGCAGCCTGGCCTTGAAGACGGCCTTGGTATCACGCCAGACCTGGACCTCGCCCTTGCCGACTTCCAGAGAGGCATGCTGTGGCCGGGTCTTGCCGATGAAATGGCTGAACTTGGACAGGCCGTGTGTACGCAGAACCTGCATCACTTCATTGCGGGCATCAGTCCGCACCTGGATCACGGCGCCCAGTTCTTCATTGAACAGCGCCTTGAGCGTGAGTTCTTCGCGGCGGCCGCCGACCTGCGACGCCCAGTTCTTGCTGTCGCCGGTATCCATGCGGCTGTCGCTGATGCCATCACCTTCGAGCAGCAGCATGTCGATGTTGAGTGACACGCCGACATGGCCGGCAAATGCCATTTCGCAGACCGTGGCGAACAGGCCACCGTCGCTGCGGTCGTGGTAGGCCAGCACCCGGCCCTGCGCGCGCAGCGCGTTGATGGCGTTGACCAGATTGACCAGGTCTTGCGCGTCGTCGAGGTCGGGCACCGC
>JBDSZF010000117.1:0-5497 GCA_039925285.1 Polaromonas sp. | reverse complement strand
CTGACGCTGCTGCAGTAGCCGTCGCCGCCCAAAGGCGGAAAGGCGCAAGCTGGAGCGCCGCGAATCAGGCGCCAGGTTTAAGTTTCGCCTAAGCCGGCGCCGGCATAGTGGCTTGCACAGGCACCGCAGTGTGCCCTCCCAACGCGAGGAACTTTTTCCATGAAATCTTCAGCCTTGAACAACACCCGCCTGGTCCTGGCGCTGCTGGCCGCTGGCGCGATCGGTGGTGCCGGTGTGGGCGCCTTCAACACCCTGCACGCACCGGCCACCGCCGCCGTGCCGGCCCCGGCCATCGTGGCCAGCAGCGTCGCGGCCACCCCCATGGCGCTGCCCGACTTTTCGCAGATTACCGAACGCTACGGCCCGTCGGTGGTCAATATCAGCGTGACCGGCACCACCCGGGTGTCCAACGACTCGCCACTGGCGCAGGACGGCGGTGACGACGCAGAAGATGATCCCTTGCGCAACGGCCCGCTGGGCGAATTGTTCCGCCGCTTCCAGCAGGGCCAGCGCCGGGGCGGACCGGGCGCAGCGCAGGAAATGCCCACGCGCGGCCAGGGTTCGGGCTTTATCGTGAGCGCCGACGGCATCATTTTGACCAACGCCCATGTCGTTCGCGGCGCGAAGGAAGTCAGCGTCAAGCTGACCGACCGGCGCGAATTCCGCGCCAGGGTGCTGGGCGCCGACCCCAAGACCGACATTGCCGTGCTCAAGATCGAGGCCAGCAAGCTGCCGGTTGTCACGCTGGGAAAAACCAGCGACCTCAAGGTCGGCGAATGGGTGCTGGCCATCGGCTCGCCCTTCGGATTTGAAAACACCGTGACGGCCGGCGTCGTCAGCGCCAAGGGCCGCTCCCTGCCCGATGACAGCGCCGTTCCCTTCATCCAGACCGACGTCGCCATCAACCCCGGCAACTCCGGCGGGCCGCTGTTCAACACGCGCGGCGAGGTGGTCGGCATCAACTCGCAGATCTACACCCGCAGCGGCGGCTACCAGGGCGTGTCGTTTGCCATTCCGATTGATGTGGCGACCAGGATCAAGAACCAGATCGTCGCCACCGGCAAGGTCGAACATGCGCGGCTGGGCGTGGCGGTGCAGGAGGTCAACCAGGCTTTTGCCGACTCCTTCAAGCTCGACAAGCCCGAAGGCGCGCTGGTGTCCTCGGTTGAAAAAGGCAGCCCGGCCGACAAGGCAGGCCTGCAGTCGGGCGACGTGATCCGCCAGGTCAACGGCCAGCCGATCGTGTCATCGGGCGACCTGCCCGCCGTGATTGGCCTGGCTGCGCCGGGCGACACGGTCAAGCTGGGTGTCTGGCGCCAGGGTGCATCGAAAGAAATCGCCGCGCGCCTGGCCAACGCCAGCGACAAGGCCGCGCAGGTCGCCAGCAAAAAAGACGCGCCCGGCCAGGGCAGGCTGGGCCTGGCGCTGCGTCCGCTGCAGCCCGACGAACAGCAGGAGGCCGGCATTGACAGCGGGCTGGTGGTGCAGCAGGCGAGCGGGCCGGCAGCGCTGGCCGGCGTGCAGGCCGGCGACGTGCTGCTGTCGATCAACGGCGTTCCGGTGAAGAATATCGACCAGGTGCGCGCGACCGTCGCCAGATCGGAAAAATCGGTGGCGCTGCTGATCTTGCGCGGTGACAGCAGGATTTTCGTGCCGGTCAATCTGGGCTGACCTGGCTGACCCGGCACAAGGAATCAGCCTGTTTGCTGACGCTGCAGCGCCTAAAGACGGGCCCATTCAGAGTACCTGGCGATATCCGGTTCCGGTACAGTGGCAAGCATCTGCCGCAATCCAAGACACAACTCGCCAAGGTCGCTCGTCTTGTTCACGACCATCTCGGCACCCTCGGCATGGGCGCTGACAAACAAGGCTTCATCGACATAGCCCGAAATAATGATGACGGGAAGATCTGGACGTAAAAGCTTGATCTGCTTGAGCAATTCGATGCCGGAACAATCCATCAGCTTGTAATCACTGACGACCGCATCACATTCGGACAGGCTGGACTGAAGGAATAGCAGTAGCTCTTTTCCTTTTTCAAAACAACTCACCCGAAAGCCCGCATCGGTCAAAAATTCGCTGGCCAGTTCGCGCATGGCTTGGTAGTCGTCCACGAAAAGCACATGCTTGATATGCGTGCCCGAATTGCTGATGACCGGCCTGTCCAGCAGCACGGTGGGAAGGTAGATATCGAAAGCCGCTCCCATCTGTGCTTTTACGTTGATGGTGATCGTGCCCCTGTGCCGGGCAACGACCTCATTCATCTGCGACAGGCTGAGACGGCGCGCATGGGCAGGCTGCTCATCAACCACCGCAGGCGCAGCCATCAGACAATGAAGAGGGCTGATCTCGGTTTGATGGCTGTTGCTGATGATCAGCCGCACATACTGTCTGGGTGGCAGCCCACCTTGCACTATTTTCGCATCAGGGCTCAGAACCATGTCGTCCATCACGACTTGCGCCGATTCCACAACGATTTGCGTGGCCACCCCCCCCATGGACTGCCATGCCACGACGCAGGCACTGAACAAGACATCTTCCAGTGGCTGTGCCTGGGCACGAACCCGCTTATATTCGAGCGGCAGAGCAAGGGCGATGTCAAGTTCCGAGGGGAGCACGGCACGGAACCGCTGCAGCGCGCGCTCAAGAATGGGCGCAAGTTCCTGGTTGAGCAGATCCGCGCTGGGAGGAAGATCAGGAGGCATGGAAGTTTCTCTCTCTTTCTTTTGACGATGCGGTGCGGTGGTGAGGTGCAGGCTGCTGCGATCAGACGGGCGCGGGTCTCTCGGGCGCCTGTCCCAAAGTGAAATAAAACGTGGCGCCCTGATTCACCTGGCTGTCAGCCCAGACGCGGCCCCCGTGTCGTTGAATCACCCGTTGCACCGTGGCCAGCCCGATACCCGTGCCGGAGAACTCCGCCGGCGAATGAAGCCGCTCGAAAGTTCCAAAAAGCCTTTCGGCATGAGCCATGTCAAAGCCGGCGCCATTATCCTTGACGAAATAGCGGGGCTGGCCATCGGTACCGGTGTCACAGCCCACATCAATGCGTGCCTGTAGCTGCCTGGCGCTGAACTTCCAGGCGTTGCCCAGCAGGTTCTGCATGAGCGCCAGCAGCAGGCGGGGATCGCCGCGCACGTTCAGGCCGTCCTGAATCTGCACCTGCACCTGGCGCTCGGGTTCGCGCTCCCGGCACGCCTGTTCGACCTGTCTGGCCAGTTGTGACAGGTTGACATCCTGCCTATCGACGGGTTGGCGCGACAGGTGAGCCAGAGACAGCAAGCCCTCGATCAGCTCGCTCATCTGCTTGGCCCCGCTGCGAATCCGGTCGAGATAGTGCTTGCCCTTTTCGCTGATTTTTTCCCCGTCGCTCCTGGCCAGCAACTGGCTGAACCCGGCAATGGCGCCCAGCGGCGAGCGAAGGTCATGGGACACCGAATAGGAAAACGACTCCATATCTTTGTTGACCGCCTCCAGCTCGGCGGTGCGGCGCTGCACCCGCTCCTCAAGCTCTGCATTGAGCTGCTGCAATTCCAGCTGGACTGCCCGGCGCGCCGTGATGTCGGTGTTGATCGCAAAAAACGATTCCGGCCGGCCCGCAGCATTCCTGACCAGGGTCCAATTCCCTTCCACCCATAGCACGCTGCCATCCTTGCGCCGCTGCTGCAGATCGCCACGCCAGTGGCCTGTGGTCTTCACCTGCTCGGTCGCCCATTGAAACGCCGTATCGTCTTCATAGAGCAGGTCTGAAATCGCTTGTCCACAGGCTTCCTCGGCGGTCCAGCCATACATCCGGGCGGCACCGGCATTCCAGTACTCGATCCGCTGATCGAGGTCTCTGACAAGAATGGCATCCTGAGCCAGGTCGAGCAGCGCAGCGCGGCGCTGAAGCAGCGCATCGGCCTGCTGGCGTTCAAGCTCGGCACTGGCGCGCGCAGCGAAGATATTGAGGGTGGAGGCGATGAACTGGGCATCCATCAACGCGCTGCGGTACAGCACAAAAATCAGGCCCATGGGCCGGCCGTTGCTGTCGTCCAGACGCCAGCGGACATAGGCCTGCGGCTGCAGGGTCGCCAGCAGCGGGAACTTCGGATGCTGCGCGGCGAAATCCTGCGACTCCATCAGGCACGCCTGCGTGAGGATATTGTGGGCATGCCTGCCTTCGACGACATAGTCAAAATTCTCCAGCAGCTGACCCTCCACGATGGCGACCACGGTTTTGACATGGTGGAAGTCATCGCTGGCGCAACGCGCAATGAAACCGGCGTCCGCGCCCAGCGCCGCAATCATGTGCCGCGTCAGCTGCACCAGAAACGCGTCGCCGGCCTGGGTCGAGCCGGCCTGGGTCGAGCCGGCCTGCGCGATGGCAAGCACCGCGCTGTGCAGGCGCTGCTGCTCTTGCTGGCGCTGCTCGATGTCCTGCGCCATCCGATTCACACCCCGAGCAATTCCATGCATTTCGCTGGCCACGCCACGCGGCTCCAGACGCACGCGGGCCTGCAGATCGCCGGCACCGATCTGCGTCAGGGACTGCAGGATTTTGGCCGCGGGGCCGGCGACGGTCCGGCTCGCCATGCCGACCGCCAGGATGGAAGCGAGTGTGACGATGCCCCCCAGTGTGGCCAGGTGGCGCAGAAACTCGTCTTGCGCTGCTTGCGTGATGGCCAGCTTGTCCACGCTCGCGACCGTGAACAGATCCAATTGAGTCGCTCCTTTTCTTTCGGGAAAAGCGAACAGGCGTGTCCCATCGTCATCAACGCCCAGCCCCTGTTCCAGGCCAGCAGCCAGTTCGCCCACTTTCTTGAGCACCAGCGCACTGGGCGTTGGGGCGCCTCGCTGGAGGACGGGGTCGGTCGAGGCCAGCACCGTCCCCTGACGATCCAGCACCGACAGACGGGCCGTGGCTGGCATCTTGACGAAAGACAAAGACTTGAACAGCGCGTCAAGGCCAATGGAGGCCATCGCGACGCCGGTGATGGAGCCGTCGGCCTTCCAGATCGGCAAGGAGAACATAACTTCCTCCTTACCCGTTACGCGATTTTTCTGGTAATCGCCGACCGCGAACTGACCCAGCGCCATGACTTTCGTGAAATAAGAACGGTCACTGAGGTCCATGCCTGCGGGCAAGCGGTGAGAATTGCACCGGAGCTTGCCGTCCAGGTCGGCGATTCCGAAGCTCGAATACTCCGGAAGGCGCTCTTGCAGGCCAGCCAGGTAGTCTTCGCAGGCCGACGGGCTCATGGCAAAAAGCCCAGGCGTCTCGGCAAGGGCGACCAGTACCTGTCGGACCGACTCCACCTTTTGATCCTGATTCGCGGCCGCCAGCGACAGCGCCCCTTGCAGCGAACTCCTGGCGCGCTCGACGGCCTCTTTTTCCTCGTGCAGCGCATGCAAGAAGGCGTAGCCCACGAGGGGAAACGCCACTATCACGACGAGCATGATGAGGCGACTGCGCAGATTCGAGAAGAGGTTCATCGGCGTTGGCATCCTGGTGCGCTTG
>JBDSZF010000116.1:0-6788 GCA_039925285.1 Polaromonas sp. | reverse complement strand
GTGCCAGCGCCTGTTCGAGCAGTTCGCGCAATTCCTGGCGGTGCACCGAACGCCCGCCGGCCTGGCTGAATCGCGGGTCGCTTGCCCAGGCTTCGGTCTGCAGGTGTTGGCACAACAGGCCGAATTGACTGTCGTTGCCCACCGCCAGAAAGACCGGCACGCTGCTGGTAGGAAAGGCGTCATAGGGGTAAATGTTCGGGTGGGCGTTGCCGGTAAGGGTGGGGCGTTTTCCGTTTCCAAACCAGTTGGCCGCATGCGGGTGCAGCAGCGAGAGGCCGCAGTCGAACAGGCTGGCTTCGACAAACTGGCCCCTGCCGCTGCGCTCGCGCTCCTGCAGTGCCAGCAGCACACCCAGCGCGGCATTGAGACCGGTCACCATGTCGACCACCGGCAGCCCCACGCGCAGCGGCTCGCCGCCTACTTCGCCGTTGACACTCATGATGCCTGTCATCGCCTGCACGGCCGCGTCATAACCGGCCAGGCCGCCGAGCGGGCCATCGGCGCCGAAGCCGCTGACGCGGCAGTGAATCAGGCGCGGAAAGCGTTTGGCCAGGTCTTCATAGCCCAGGCCCCACTTCTCCATGGTGCCGGTCTTGAAGTTTTCGATCAGCACGTCGGCACCTTCGAGCAAACCCAGCAGCACGGCCTGGCCCGCTGCGCTGGCGAGGTCGAGCTGCATGCCGAGCTTGTTGCGGTTCAGGCCCAGGTAGTACGAGGCCACGCCGTTCTGGAACGGCGGTCCCCAGGCGCGCGTGTCGTCGCCTTGCGGCGGCTCGACCTTGAGCACGTCGGCGCCGTGGTCGCCCAGGATCTGACCGCAATAGGGGCCGCCGAGGATGCGGGAGAGGTCGATGACGCGGATGCCGGCCAGTGCGCCTTGCGGCGTTGTGGAATTTGATTCGGTGTTCATGGTGCTTAATCCGCCTTGGCGCCGGACACCTTGATCACCTCGCGCCACTTGGCGGCCTCGCTGCGCATGGTGACCGCCAGCTGCGCCGGGGTGTATTGCGGCGGCGGCTCCAGGCCTTGCTGGGCCAGGCGCTGTTTCACGTCGGGCTGCTGCAGCACCTGCGCGAAGGCGGCATTGAGTTTGCTCACCACGTCCTGCGGCGTTCCAGAGGGGGCGACGATGCCGAAAAACACGCTCGCATCGAAGTCCTTGAGGCCCTGTTCCATCAGCGTGGGCACGTCGGGCAGGGCGCCCGAGCGGCTGGCTGAGGTCACGCCCAGCACGCGCAGCTTGCCGGCCTTGATGTGGGGCAGGGCGGTGAGCAGGTCGGTGAAGGACATGGCCACCTGGCCGCCGAGCAGGTCGTTGAGCGCCGGGCCCGTGCCCTTGTAGGGAATGTGCTGGATGTCGGTTCCCGCGCGCATGTTGAACAGCACGCCCGCCAGGTGCGACGATGCGCCGCTGCCTGAGGAGGCAAAAGCCAGCTTGCCGGCGTTGGCCTTGGCGTAGGCAATCAGTTCTTTCACGTTTTTGGCCGGCACGCTCGGGTGCACCACCAGCACGTTGGGCAGGTAGCCGACCTGGATGATGGGCGCGAAGCTCTTGAACGGGTCGTAGTTGATCTTCTGGTACAGGTTCATGTTGATCGCCAGCGGCGCCGAGGTGCCGAACAGCAGCGTGTGGCCGTCGGCCTCGGCGCGGGCCACGTAGTCGGCGCCTATGTTGGCGCCCGCGCCGGCCTTGTTCTCGACGATCATGGTCTGGCCCAAAATGGGCTTGATGGCGTTGGCCAGCGTGCGCGCCATCGCGTCGGTCGGTCCGCCGGGTGCGTAGGGCACGACCAGCGACAAGGTCTTGTGCGGGAAGCTGGCCTGGGCCCAGGCCGTGCCTGCGCCTGCAAGGCAGGCCAGCGCGATCAGACAGGTTCTGCGTGTGTTCATGTTTGTCTCCTTGGATGCTGGGGTGTGGACGGCCGGATTCAGGCCGTCAGAAAAATGCGCTCGGCTTCGGGGTCGCTGTCGTGCCCGGCGGCCAGTGGGTCGGTGGGCAGCAGGCGGTGCCGCAGCACCAACTGGGCCAGGTGCAGGCGCTCGGGCGTGCCGATGCGCGCCGATTCCCAGGCCATCGCCACCGCCGTGGTGGTGTGGTAAAGCGCCGAGGCCGCACGGCGGGCCAGTGCCTCGCCGCCGTCGGCCACGGCGGCGTTGGCCAGCGCCGCGGCGCGTGCCATCACCTCCCGCAGGCTCGCGCGCAGCGTGTCGTCCAGCGGCGTATCGGCCAGCAATTTTTCCAGATGCGCCGTCAGCGCCGTCAGTGAGTCTTCGCGCCGGATCGCGCGGATCACGTCCAGCGCCACGATGTTGCTGGTGCCTTCCCAGATCGAGCCCAGGTGCGCGTCGCGCACCAGCCGCGGATCGGTCCACTCCTCGATGTAGCCACAGCCGCCGCGCACCTCCATGGCGTCGCCGGTGACCTGGCGCGCGTCGCGGCAGGCGCGGAACTTGATCAGCGGCGTCAGGATGCGCGCCAGGCGCAAGGCTTCGGCGTCGCCAGCGTCGGCGCGGCGCAAGGCCTCGGCGGTCTGGAACACCATGGTGCGGGCCTGCTCGCTGGGCAGCAGCAGCTTCATCAACTGGCGGCGCATCAACGGCAGATCGATGAGCTTCTTGCCGAAGGCCTGGCGATGGCGCGCGATGAAGAAAGCTTCGCTGACCGCGCGGCGCATCAGGCCGGCGGCGCGCACGCCGTTGGACAGGCGCGAGTTGTTGACCATGTCGGCCATCTGCACGAAGCCACGGCCCTGCTCGCCGACCAGCCAGGCGCGTGCGCCTTCGAGGCGGATTTCGCCGCTGGCCATGGAGCGGGTGCCGAGCTTGTCCTTGAGACGGATGATGCGGTAGTGGTTGTGCGTGCCATCGTCCAGCTCGCGCGGCAGCAGAAACAGCGACACGCCTTTAAGGCCGGGCTGTCCGCCCTTGCCGTCATCCACGCGCGCCAGCACCATGGCCAGCGCGGCATCGGGGTTGGAACAGAACCATTTGTCGCCCGTCAGCAGCCAGGCGCCGGGATGATCGGGGTCCGGCCTGGCCGTGGTTTCGGTCGCTGCAATGTCAGAGCCCGCGCCCTGCTCGGTCATGAACATCGCGCCCTGCGAGAGCGTGTCCATGTCCAGGCTGGTCAGCGAGGGCAGGTAGCGCTGCACCAGTTCGGGCGTACCGAATTTCTTGAGCGTGCGCGTGAGCGAGTCGGTCATCGAGACCGGGCAGCACAGGCCGAACTCGGCCTGCACAAAGAGGTAGGTCAGCGCGTACTTGGCCATGGCCGGCAGCTGGCCCTGCCAGCCCAGCACGTCGCTGCGGTGCGAGATCGCCGCCAGCGCGTATTCGCTGAAGGCCAGGCGCTCCATCTCGACGTAGGCGGGGTGCTTGATGACCTTCTGCTCGTCGCGCCCGCTGCGTGAGCGGTGTTGCAGTTCGGGCGGGTTCTTGTCAGCGGTGTTCGCCAGCGCGTCCAGCGTGCCGCCCGCCAGTGCGCCCAGCCGTTCGAGATGCGGCGTGAGGTGCGTTACCAGTTCGGGCGGCAGGTAGACCTGCAGCAGCGCGCGCAGGCCGGGGTCGGTGGTGTACAGGTTGACGCCGTGCTGGTCGGGCACCGGGTGGCTGGATGTTTCTGTCGGGGGCATGGACATGGTTGGTTGGTCTCCTGGCTGCATTGTTCGGCCCCAGGCCATATTTGTCTAATATTGAATATAGCTTGAACGATATAATTTTTCAATCATGGAATTTCGCCACCTGCGCTACTTTCTGGCTTTGTCTGAAGAGCTCCACTTCGGCCGGGCGGCGCGCCGTCTGTCCATTTCACAGCCACCGCTGAGCCTGAACATTCAGCAGCTCGAAGCCTCGGTGGGGGCCAAGCTGTTCATCCGCAACAGCCGGGAGGTGCGCTTGACTGCTGCCGGCCAGGCCTTTGTGCCCAAGGCGCGCGCGCTGCTCGAGCAGGCCCAGGAAGCCGGACGCCATGCGCGCGATGTCGAGCAGGGGCTGGCGGGCCGCCTGCACATCGGCTTTGTCGGTGCGATGCTGTACCGGGGCTTGCCGCAAATGCTGCGCCAGTTTCAGGCGCAGCATCCCTTGCTGCGGGTGCTGCTGAAGGAGCTCAATTCGCAAGACCAGCTGATTGAACTCTCGCATGAGCGCCTGGACCTGGGTTTCGTCCACACCACCCGCGTGCCGCCTGATTTGTCGCGCATCCTGGTGGCGCGCCAGCCCTTTGTGTGCTGCCTGCCCACGGCGCACCCGCTGGCGAAGGAGCGCAAGCTCGCCCTGCGCCAATTGGAAGGCGAGCCGTTTGCCATGGTTGCCCGTGCCGTCTCTCCCGACTACCACGAGGCTATCTTGTCGCTCTGCACCGAGGCCGGTTTTCATCCCGAAATCCGCTATGAGTTGCGCCACTGGCTCAGCGTGGTGTCGCTGGTGTCACAAGGCCTGGGCGTGGCGCTGGTGCCGGAGGCGCTGCGCCAGTCCGGCCTGGCCGGTACCGTCTTTGTTCCGCTGGACAGCGAAACCACGCCTTATGACACCTATTGCCTGTGGAAGACGGCGAGCGACAATGCGGCATTGACCTCATTCCTGGACGCGGTGCGCACCGCCGCGGTGTAAGGTCTGAGCTGAACCGACGGCTACTGTGTTGAATATTTTTGGAGAAGACCATGGAAAACCTGCAGAGCATCACCCTGGGCGGCGGCTGTTTCTGGTGCACCGAGGCGGTTTACGTCAAGGTGCGCGGCGTGCTGGATGTCGAATCGGGCTACAGCAACGGCCAGGCGGCCCGGCCCAGTTACGAAGAAGTCTGCACCGGCCGCACCGGCTGCAACGAGGTTGTCAGGCTGAGCTATGACCCGGCCGAGATCACGCTGCGCGAAATCCTGGAAATCTTTTTCGTGATCCATGACCCGACCAGCCTGAACCGCCAGGGCAACGACGCAGGAACGCAGTACCGCAGCGGCATTTACTACGGGGCGCCCGAGCAGAAAGAAGTGATTGACGACTTCATTCGCGAAGCCGGCCAGGACAAGACTTTTGGCAAGCCCATCGTGACCGAAGTGCTGCCGCTGGCCCATTACTGGCCCGCCGAGGACTACCACCAGGATTATTTCGAGAATAACCCGACCCAGGGCTATTGCGCTTTTGTGGTCGGGCCCAAGGTCGAAAAATTCCGCAAGACCTTTGCGTCGCGGGTCAAGGACTGAGCGGGTCAAGCGGGACTGGGTGCCGCTTGCGCCTCAGGCGCGCTGCTCGAACTCCCGGTCCCGGGCGCCGATCACGCCAGCGGCAAGGTCGGCCAGCTCCCGCGTCAGCAGTTCGAGGATGTCCTCCATGGTGACGATGCCGACCAGCCGGCCCTCGTCATCGGCGATCACGAGGCGGCGCAAACGGTTGTTGCGCATCAGCTGCACCGCATCCATGGCATCCATATCGGGGCTCGCGAGGACCAGTTCCAGCGACATGATGTCGCCCGCCGTGAACACTTCCGGGTCCAGGCCTTCGGCCATCAGGGCCAGCACCAGATCACGGTCGGTCACGATGCCAACCGGGCGGCTTTTTTCCAGTGCATCGACGACGACGAGCGCGCCCACATGGTGCTTTCGCATCAGCTGGGCTGCGGCAAGCGCCGTGGTTTCGGGTTCTGCCACGGCAACCGCGGCAGTTGCAAAGTCTTTCAGGCGGGTGGGCATGTGGACACTCCTTGGTAGCAGTCGACTGGCTTGAACTCCTATTCCATTTCTAAATCACGCGTGCACTTTGTCGGCCTCGCTTGCCGTACATCTGTACTGTCTGCGCTTCGCATTCACGAATGAGTTAGAAACGGAATTAAATATTACAGAACTTTGTAAGCGCTGAAATTCCTGAAATCCGCATAAAAGTCGATATGCACCCCTTCTTCAGTAAGCAGCGATGGGGGGACTCGACGTCAATAGGTCCGTTAACTCTAGTCATGGTTGCGCGGCCTGACTTGACATGGCGCAAACAGAGGGCTTATGCCGGCTGGGTGCAGCTTGAAAAATACAGCTTCAATTGTCCGAATATTTCCGGATGGCATAGTGCTTGATGGTGTGTTCAAGCACTTCCCAGCAGCCGGCAAATCCCTGGGGAATGACAAAGCTGTCGCCGGTCTTGAAGGTGCGGATTTCGCCGGTATCGCTGATCAGCCGCAGGTGGCCCTTCACGATGTAGCAGAACTCGTCCTTGCCGGTGAAGGCGCGCCACTTGCCCGGCGTGCTTTCCCATATGCCGGTCAAAAAACTGCCGTCGGCGCTTTCAAAATACGGGCGTGTGATGTGCTGTGGCTGGCCTTCGAGCAGGCGCGCCGCGTCGGGGGTGTTGTGCAACTCCGTCGTGGGGGCATCTGTAAAACCGATGACGGATGAAGAGGTGGTTGACATGATTTTCCTGGGTGATAGTGGGTAATAGCGTGTCGTGCGCGCTGAGGGTCATTCTTGTCGGGGCGCTGTGCCGGGCTAGACCTGCAGGCTCGCCAGGCGAATCACCACCGGCGCATGGCTGTGTTTTATTTTAGTTCTGCCGCCTCCCCGACGCCAGCTGCGTCACGTTGTGCCGCATCAGTGCGGGGGAGTGGTCAGCCGGGCCGCCCGGCGCTGACAGGGCATCCACATACAGCGCGGGTCCGACGTCACGCCCGCATGCTGGCCCAGCCATGCCGCATTTCGAGTGCCAGAGCTGCCATCGCGACAGCCCTTTGGCGGGGGTGCTCGAGGCCAATGGCTACGACCTGGAGCGCGCCGCCCAGTCTGCGCTCGAAACCCTTGGAGCGCTCGGCT